>CALFXX010000145.1 GCA_937952975.1 uncultured Alcaligenaceae bacterium | reverse complement strand
TTAATTAAATCTATTATTAACATATAGTTATAAATTAATAATATTTAACATACAAAAAAGTTTATTAAAAAATGACGAACTGGGCCTTTTACGGGCGGCAAGATACGTTGAGCACACTCGACAGCTTGATCCACAAGAAACGATGGTTTTTTTGTCGTATCCAAGGGCGTCGTCGCATTGGCAAGACCACCTTGCTTAAAGAACTGATGAAGTCAGATCCTGGCCTGGTCGGGCGGATGATTTACATGCAAGTGCCCAACTCAGACGAGCGCGATGTGGCGGCCAGCTTTAGGCGTGCACTGCAAGATAGCGGTATCGACTCGGTGTCGTGCGCGCGCGATACCGTTGATGACTTTGCCTCGATGGCAAGGGCAATTGGTGTGCTGTGCCGCCAAGGTGTGATTCTCATCCTCGACGAATTTCAGTACTTCACCAGCACCAAGTTACAGGCCTTCAGTTCGTACTTGCAAGCGCAGGTTGATCAATTAAAAGACACGAGCAGTGGCGGTTTGTTTGTGCTCGGCTCCTTGCAGTCCGAAATGAACGCCTTGCTCAACGATGTGGCCGCGCCGCTCTATGGTCGCTTAACCGCCTCGATTGATCTGCAGCATTGGGATTTTGAAGATCTCACGACGCTCTACTCTGCGCATGGTATCCATAGCCCTAGCCATTGGCTAACGTTATGGAGCTTCTTTGAGGGGGTTCCGAAGTTTTATCGCGACGCGTATGAGCAGGATCTGTTTAGCGTGCCCGTTGAAAGCTTTGGCGAAGAACTACTCGCCCGCCTGTTTCTCAAGGAGGGTAGTCCGCTTGCTGAAGAGGCTCACACCTCATTTCTGCGTGAAGTACGCGGAAAAATGATGGCAATCTTGAACTACTTGTCTGAGCACCCCGGCTGCGTGCACGGCGAGCTGATCGCGGCGTTAAATAAAGACGATGACACTTCGCCCATGGGCACTTATATTGCTCGCCTAGTTGAAAGCTATCGAATCGTTGACAAGAGATGGCCGGTGTTTTCAGACAGCAAAAGCCGAAACGCTCGGTATTACATTACGGACAACTTTCTTCAGGGTTGGCTTGCTGTAGTGAAGCCGGCCCGTGATGCGGCTCGCCTGCGGCCCTTGCAGCAGGTGCTGCAATTGGCGAAGCCCAGAACTTGCATTCATGAAGGAGGTGCCTTCGAGAAGTGGATACGACAACTTCATATCGAATGCTCGCGTAAGGGAAAGGGTGACTTTGCCTTAACCGATATCAATCTTGGGTTTTGGAATCACCCGCGCGACGTGGATAAAACTATCGAAATTGATTTGGTCGCGATTAATAGCGAAGACAAGCGGGTGCGCTTTGGCTCGTGCAAGCGAAACGCGCGGGCGCACGATAACCTGTCTTTGGCAAAATTTGAGGCGCATATTCAGGCATTTTTAGCCAGTAAAGAGGGTAAAAAACTCGAAGGCTGGGCAACTGAAAAGGTACTGTTCTCTCCGGTCTTTCTAAGTCAAGAACAAAAGATGTTGCGCGAAAAAGGTTATGCATGTTTGGACTTACCAGCCTACGCGAGTCTGTTTTAGCTGTTGAAAAGCCACTGTTGCAGCAAGGGGTGGCCGTTTACTCAAGCGACTGAAACAAACGGTTAGAATGATCCGACGGTGGCTGCTAGTGACTAGATAGTCACCGTTCACACAACGCAAAATGACAAAAGAGCGCAGCAAAAAGCGCCATCCGTCAGGAGACAACAGTGATTAAAAGCAATCGATTGCTAGCCATACTCTTTGCCGCCGGTGCTGCCTGTTTGGCCCTGCCGCAGCTGAGCGCCGCTCAAGACTACCCCAATAAGTCCATCAAACTTATTATTCCGTATCCCCCAGGGGGCGGCACGGATTATGTGGGCCGTGTGGTGGGCACCAAAGTAGCCGAGCTGACCAAGTGGACTGTTATCTTAGAAAACCGACCCGGCGCGGGCGGTAACCTTGCCGCTGAAGCTGTGGCTAAAAGCGCCCCTGATGGCTATACCTTGTTACTGGCACAAACCGATAGCGTGATGGTGAGCCCTTGGTTAAATCCAAGCGTGGGCTACGACACGCTTAAGAGTTTTACCCCCGTCGTTCAGCTGACCATTACGCCCGGTGCGATTGTGAGCGCCACCAATTCAACGATTCGTACACCTGCCGATATGATTGCCAAGGGCAAAACGGCTGAAGGTTTGCGTTGGGCGACGGCCGGTGCAGGGACCTTTGGTGATTTGCTGGGCGAGCAATATAAAAAGGCCATGAATATCAATTTAGTGAACACGGCGTACAAAGGTGCGCCGCCAGCCCTGACTGACGTGATGGGTGGACACGTGGATGTGGCCTTGTTGTCGTTGGGTTCGGTGTTGCCACAAGTGAAAACGGGTAAGTTGCATGCCGTGGCGGTGACCACCGCAACGCGTGCCACGTTGTTGCCCGATACCCCGACGTTAGCCGAAACCGGTGCAACCGGCATGGATGGAAGTATCTGGGTGGGGATTTTTGCGCCCGCTGGCACACCGATGCCAGTTGTGCAAAAGTTGAATGCTGAATTCAACAAGGCCTTGCAACAACCCGACGTCAAAGAAAAAATTATCTCGGTGGGCGTTGATGTTGTAGGTGGCTCGGTCGAAACCTATACTGAGTTTGTCAAAACGGATTTTGCGCGTTGGGGCAAGGTCGTGAAAGATTCTGGTATCAAATTGCAATAGTTAAAAAGGCAACACTTCGTTATGCAGCTGCAAGGAATTCGTGTCATCGATTTAACCCGGATCGTGTCGGGCCCGTTTTGTACGATGTTTTTGGCCGACATGGGTGCCGAGGTCATCAAGATCGAAACGCCCGGCAAAGGTGACCCAGTGCGCAAGCAGGGCGAATCACCCAATGGGTTTTCGTACTACTTTGCGACCTTTAATCGAAACAAACGCTCGTTGGCGATTGACTTGCGCAGCGAAGAGGGCAAAGAGGTCTTACGTAAGTTGTTGGCCACTGCCGATGTGGTGGTCAATAATTTCAGGCCAGGTGTGATGGATGCCATGGGCTTTGGGCGCGAGGCGTTGCGTCAGATCAAACCTGATCTGGTCAGCTGCAACTTAACGGGTTTTGGTTTAGACGGCCCCTATGCCGAGCGGCCGTCTTTTGACTTTATCGCGCAGGCCATGAGTGGCTTCATGAGTGTCAATGGTGATGAAGGCGAGCCGCCGATGCGCGCCGCGCCGCCGATCTCGGATTTGTTGTCGGGCATGTATGCCGCAATGGGAATCATGGCCGCCTTGCTGCGCCGTGATCGTACAGGGCAGGGCGAAGAGGTCACCACTGCGCTGACCGACAGTATGACAAGCGTGATGTCGTTTTTGGCGTCAAACTATTTTGCAACGGGTAAGTTGCCTGCGCGCACCGGTAACGATAATGCGCTGGTGTCGCCTTACGGGATGTTTGATGCGGCCGATGGCCAAGTGGCGTTAGCACCCAGTAACGATGGCGTCTATTCAAAATTATTGACCGTGTTGGACTTAGATCATTTACGTGAGCGACCAGAGTTTTCATCTAACAAGATGAGATTTCAAAATCGCAAACAAATTAATGCCGAGATCAACGCAAAAATTAGTGAAAAGCCCATCGCGCATTGGATCGAGGTCTTGAACCAGGCAGGCGTGCCGTGTGGCCGAGTATTGAACGTGCAAGAGGCTTTTGATGATCCGCAAACCCAGCATCAACAAATGCGGATGACGATTCAGCACCCAGACCACGGCCGCTTGGATGTACTTGGGTTTCCGATCAAATTTACCGATGACCCGTGCAAGATGTATCGGCCACCGCCAAATCTAGGCGGGGATAATATGGCGGTGTTGACTGAACTTGGGTTGAGCAGCGAAGCGATTGAAGGCTTGAAGGCGAAGGGCGTGATTTGATTTATAGTGACTAGTATCTCAAGCAGGGCACCGCGGCGACTCCGCGGCTCTGAAGATAGTTCGGTTTGAAGACAAAGATTGATTGACTAAAACATAAGAGGCATTTTTATGAGCGCAGCAGGTTCACGTTTTGTCACCATTACCGAGGTCGGTACGCGTGATGGCTTTCAAGCCGAAAAAGAGCAGATCAGCGTTGCCGACAAGGTTGCAGTGATCGACGCCTTGATTGACGCAGGTCTTCGCAGCGTTGAGGCGACTTCATTTGTGTCGCCACGCGCCTTGCCACAATTGGCCGACGCTGCCGACGTGATGGCACAAGTGCAGCGCAAACCTGGCGTCAAACTCGCCGTGTTGGTGCCCAATGCCCGTGGTGCTGAGCGCGCGGCGGCCGCCAAAGCCGATGTGATGGTGGGCTTTATCTCGGCCAGCGAAAGCCATTGCAAAACTAACCTGAACAAAACGATTGATGAGGCCATTGCTGATTTTGCGCAAGTTGTGCCAATCGCCAATCAGTGGGGCATTCAAATGCACGGTGGCCTAGCCACCGCTTTCGGTTGCCCGTTTGAGGGTGATGTGCCGATCAATAACATTTTGAAGATCGTGGGTGCCTATCATGCTCATGGTATCCGTCGCATTGGGTTTGGCGATACAACGGGTATGGCAACACCTCCGGTTGTGACACGCACGGTCGAAGCGGTACGCAACAAATTCCCTGATGTGCAAATCGCTTTGCATTTTCATAACACCCGCGGCGTGGGCTTAGCCAACGTAATGAACGGTTTGCAATTGGGCGTGCTTGAATACGAATCGTCTATCGCAGGCCTGGGCGGTTGCCCGTTTGCACCAGGCGCCACAGGCAATATTTGTACCGAAGACCTGGTGTACCTGTTGCATGAATGCGGCTACGAAACCGGCATTGATCTCGACAAATTGATCTTGGTCGCTAAAGAAGTCGAGAAGATTGTTGGCCGTCAGTTGCCAGGTCAGATGATGAAGGCGGGCCCAAGGCTGAAGCTGATGTCGACGGCTTCGGTAAGAACTGCGGTGGGTTGATTTTTGATTATTTGGGGGAATCACTCCCCCAAATAAGCCGCCCGAACCTTAGGATCATCTAGCATCTGCTTGGCATCCCCGCTCATCGTGATCAACCCCGAGTCCATCACATAAGCACGATCCGCCGCCTGCAACGCCAAACGAGCGTTCTGCTCAACCAGTAACACGGTCACGCCCTGCGCTGATATATCCCTGACCACCTCAAAAATTTTGGCGACCATCAAGGGCGACAAACCCATCGAAGGCTCATCCAGTAGCAGTAACTTTGGCTGACTCATCAGCGCACGCGCCATCGCGAGCATTTGTTGTTCGCCACCTGACATGGTGCCGGCTAACTGACTCGCCCGCTCTTTTAAGCGCGGAAAAATCCCAAACATGCGTTCGATATCAGCCTGAATCTGCGCGTTGTCATTGCGGGTGTAAGCACCCATCTGCAGGTTTTCAATGATGGTCATGCGCGCAAACACGCCGCGGCCTTCGGGCACCATCGCCAAGCCCTTTTTGAGCAAGGCGTGGCTTTCGATGCCTTTGGTGGATTCGCCCAGGTATTGCACGTCGCCAGCGATCCAGCCCTGTAAGCCCGTGATCGCTTTCATGGCGGTGGTTTTGCCTGCGCCGTTTGCGCCAATCAGGGTGACGAGTTCGCCTTGGCGAATTTCAAGGTCGATCCCTTTGATGGCGTGGATGCCGCCGTAGGCAACCTTTAAACCAGATACTTTGAGCATGATGTTTTTCATGGGTTAGTGCGCCGGTGTGCCAAGATAGGCTTCAATCACGGCCGGATCCTTTTGTACGTCTTGCGGCAGGCCTTGTGCAATGACCTTACCGTAATCCAATACCGTCATCTGGTCGCACAAGCCCATCACCAGTTTGACGTCGTGTTCGATTAACAAGATGGTGCGGCCGTCTTGGCGGATCTTATCGAGTAGCGCACGTAGCTCAACTTTCTCGGTAGCGTTCATGCCTGCGGCAGGTTCATCAAGTGCCAGCAGTTTGGGTTCGGTCGCCAACGCGCGCGCGATCTCAAGGCGACGTTGATGGCCATACGACAGATTGCGCGCTGTGTAGTGCGCGTACTGACCGATCCCGACATACTCAAGTAAGTCGTGCGCCATCTCTTCGATCGCAGCTTCTTCGCGCCTGACTGAAGCAGGGCGAAACACTGCGCCAAAGATGCCCGCCGTGGTGCGCACGTGCCGACCGACCATGACATTTTCAAGCGCGGTCATGTCGCCAAATAAACGAATGTTTTGAAACGTACGCGCGATGCCTGCTTTGGCAACCTCGTGTACAGCTGTGGGCTGATAGGGCCTGCCATCGAGCATAAAGGTGCCACTATCAGGCGTATACAGGCCAGTGATGACATTAAAGAAGGTGGTCTTGCCTGCGCCATTGGGTCCAATCAATCCATAGATTTGACCTGGGGCAATTTGCAGGCCGACCTCTGACAAGGCTTGCAAGCCGCCAAACCGTTTATTGATGTTTTGTACCGAAAGTAAGAGCGCTGTCATCACACGCCTCCTTCAAGTCGGCTGGTGTGGCTGCGTGTGCGTGTGACCGGGCGGTCTTCGCGTTTGGGCGCTGGCCAGATCCCCGAGGGCCGATACAGCATCACGACGACTAGAGCTAAACCAAACAGTAATTGGCGTAAGACCTCAGCATCAATGTAGACATGACCGAACAACATTTTTTGTACGGGCTCGGCAAGCTCACGCAAAAACTCTTGAAAGCCTACCAACAAGATGCCCCCTAAAATGACGCCTGGGATATGGCCCATGCCACCTAACACCACAATGGCTAGCACGTAGATCGACTCCCACAGCACGAAGGATTCGGGCGAGACAAAGGCCTGAAAGGCGCCAAACACTACGCCCGAGATGCCACCAAAGGTCGCGCCCATTGCAAAGGCCAAGAGTTTGACGTTGCGCGTGTTGATACCCATCGCCTTGGCTGCGATCTCGTCTTCGCGGATGGCGACCCAGGCGCGTCCGATACGCGAGTGTTGCAAACGAAGGCTGATAAACACCACGCCAATCACCAACACCATGATGAGGTAGTAATACATCAGGCCGGGCGATAAGGCGACACCTAAAAGCTCTTGGGGTTTGGACAGGTCAACACCAAAGAAGACAACTGGGTCAATCGCATTAATGCCTTTGGGGCCATTGGTAATGTTGACCGGGCGATCAAGGTTATTTAAAAAGATGCGGATGATTTCGCCAAAGCCGAGCGTGACGATCGCCAAATAATCGCCACGTAACTTCAGTGTGGGGGCGCCTAGTAGCACGCCAAACAGTGCGGCAACAGGCCCAGCAATTAATAACACCCACCAAAAACCTAGATGGATTCCGGTGGGAAACAACTGTGCAAGCTCGGCAAACTGCGTGGTGAGTTGAGGTGAACTCAGTAGCGCCATTAAATAGGCACCCACTGCATAAAACGCGATGTAGCCCAAATCAAGCAAGCCGGCAAAGCCCACCACAATGTTTAAGCCGAGCGCCAACATGATGTACAAGAGTGCGAAGTCAAGAATGCGCACCCAGTAATTGCCGCCAAAGGTTTGTGCGATAAAGGGTGCTAATAAGGCAATCGCTGCAAAGCTCGCAATCGCTAGCCATTTTTTGTTGGCAAAGACCGACGTTGTTGAGATTGTCATATACCCACCCTATGCCCGATCGGCGACACGTTCGCCCATGATGCCTGAGGGTCTGAACACCAGCACCACAATCAACACAATGAAGGCGAAAACGTCTTGATAATTGGATCCAAATACATCGTTGGTGAAATCTCCGATGTACCCCGCACCAAGTGCTTCAATCAGCCCAAGTAAGATCCCACCAATCATGGCGCCGGCCAGATTGCCAATGCCACCAAGCACCGCCGCGGTAAAAGCTTTAAGCCCAGGTATGAAGCCCATGTAAAAGTGGGCGTTGCCGTAGTTGGTGGCCATCATCACGCCCGCAACAGCGGCAAGTGCTGCGCCAATCATGAATGTTGCCGAGATCACAAAATTTGGATTGACACCCATCAAGCTTGCGATGCGTGGGCTTTCGGCAGTGGCCCGCATGGCGCGACCAAGTTTGGTGCGATTGACCAGCAGCAACAAACCCACCATCACGACAAACGACAGCACAATGATGACGATCTCTTTACCGGTGATCACGGCGCCTGTATCAAAAATATCAATTGGCGACGACGGTAACAGGGTTGGAAAAATCAGTGGATTGCGTGACCAGATAATCATGGCCAGGGTTTGCAAAATAATCGAGATACCAATTGCAGTGATTAAAGGCGCTAAGCGTGGTGCGTTACGCAGTGGGCGATACGCGACGCGTTCAATGCCATAGGATAAGAAGGCACACACGGGCATCGCAATGAGCGTGGCTACCACCAACATCAGCCACTGCGGCATGCCAGGAAATAAATACTGCAATCCTAAAATTGCAGAGAGTGCGGTAAGCGCACCGACCATCAGGACATCACCATGCGCAAAATTGATGATCCCCAAGATGCCGTAGACCATGGTGTAGCCCAAGGCGATCAGCGCATAAATGCAGCCGAGCACAAGGCCGTTGACAACTTGTTGGATAAAGATATCCATTCATACTCCTGGGGGTTGCGGAGAATCTCGAACTAACGCTTAAGCAATGGCCAAGTTAGTCAAAAAGAACGGCATCGCATGTTGTTGCGATGCCGGTTCAATTCTTAAAAATGTATCAGCAAGCAAGTCGTATCTGGGCGAAGAGCAGAACGTATACGTTTGCTAGCCGCTCTTCGCCCAAGGTGTCTTTACATCTTCATGACCTCAAGCACCGACTTTTTGCCACCCTTGAAATCATAAATGGTGATGACGCCTTCTTTCATATCGCCTTTTTGATCAAACGCGATATTGCCAATCAACCCGGGGTAGTTGGTGCCTTGCATTTGCGCCAACACTGCCTCGGCCGTCGTGGCTTTGGCGCGCTTCATCGCATCGACCAAAACATAGACCGCATCGTAGGTGAAAGGTGCATAGACTTGTACAGAGCCTTTAAAGCGGGCTTCGTATTTTTTAGAGAACTCTGCGCCTTTGGCCATGTTTTGCAACGCCATCCCAGCCTCTGAACACACAATGTTTGAAACAGCAGGGCCCGCAAGTTCTGCGACTTTGTCGGTACATACGCCATCACCCGCAACGATCTTGGCTTTGATGCCGAGTTCGCCGGCTTGCTTGGCCAAGGGGCCACCGGTTGCATCCATGCCGCCGTACATGATGACGTCAGGTGCGCGACCTTTCACTTTAGTCAAAATAGCTTTGAAGTCGGTGGCTTTATCGTTGGTGGCTTCGCGCGCAACAATCGTAATGCCAGCAGCTTTGGCGGCTTTTTCAAACTCATCAGCCAAGCCCTTGCCATAAGCCGTTGCGTCATCAATGATGGCAACTTTTTTAGCTTTCAAAACTTTGTCAGTAAAACTTGCCAGTGCAGGACCTTGTTGCGCGTCAGTGGCCACGACACGGTAGGTCACTTTAAAGCCTTGCAAGGTGTACTGTGGGTTCGTCGATGAGGGTGAGATCTGCGTAATGCCTGCATCGTTATAGATTTTTGATGCAGGAATCGAAACACCTGAGTTTAAGTGACCAACAATGCCAGCCACTTTTGCATCGACAAGTTTCTGTGCAACAGCAGTACCGGTTTTTGGATCGCCAGCGTCATCTTCAGTCACGAGTTCAAGCTTGACTGCTTTGCCGTCAATCATCAAACCAGCTGCGTTGATTTCTTCGACGGCTAAGCGAGCGCCATTTTCGTTATCTTTACCCAGGTGTGCAATTGCGCCAGTGAGTGGGCCAACGTGCCCGATCTTAACGACTTGTTGCGCACTGACGGGTGCGCCGACTGACATGATCGCGAGCGCTGCGACGAGCGGCAGGGCTTTGATAAATGTTTGCTGTTTCATGAGGAATCCTCTGAGTAAAGGGATGGGGTACGCCAAGCGTTGAGCGAAGTCGCTGTGCTGATCTTACTGCTTCTGTGGTGCTTGAGGTCAAGCAAAAATGAAAAAATCTGTGCAGCTTACATTTTGAGACTTTTAACGCCCGAGCTTGGTGCGAGTCGCCGCCAATGCACCGTAGCAAGCTTCATTGTTGTGCATAAAACAATCGCGCAGAATTGTAGAGAAGTTCTCTACAATCCTCCTCTGGCTTGATGTCTACTGCGTCTGCAATCCTAGGCCGAATGGCAGGCATGCTCTCCGGCAATTTTTCCGAACACCGCCCCGCGCATCACAGAGGTGGCGCCGGTATACACCTGGTGATACAGACCGGTGGCTTCGCCTGCTGCATACAGCCCCGGGATGGGTCGGCCATCGTTATCAACGACTTGGCTATTTTTGTTGATTTTGATGCCACCGTAGGTAAAGCAAATGCCGGGGATAATCGGGTAGGCCATGAAGGGGCCTTGGTTGATCGGACGCGACCAGTTGGATTTTGGAATCTCAAGATTTGTGGTCGCTAAGCCGTCAAGTTCAAACGGTAGAAACTTGCCGGCTGGGCAACTGTCGTTGTAGGCGGCTACCGTTGCACTTAAAGCGGCGGCAGGTAGCCCGCAGGCCTGTGCAAGCTCTTGCAGGGTGTTGCCTTGAATCACAGGCTGATCAGTGCGGATACTTTTTTTCCAGTTTGGCACGTCTTGAATACTTTGATCAAAGATCACATAGCAAATGCCGTCAGGCTGCTCACCAATTGCGCGCGAGATGTGGTCGTAGTTCACGTCCACTAAGCCCGGTGCCTCATCCAAAAACCGTTTGCCGTGTTTGTTGACCAAAATCCCGTAGGTGAAGTTCATTACCAGCGCCTCGGTGGCAGCTGAACGCGGGTCGAGTGGTTCGGCGTGGTACGAGCCAAAATCGCCCGCCGGTGCAGCGCCGGCGGCCAGCGCCATGCGGATGCCTTCGCCTTTGTTGTAATACCCGCCCTTCGCGACTGGGCGCACAAACTTGGCGGCCTGCCCTAGGTATTGCGTTAGCATCTCGGGGTTGCCTTGAAAGCCTCCTGAGGCGATGATCACGGCCTTGCCGTGGAGTAATAATTCTTGACCTTCGCGATCGGCGGTGGTGACGGTAGATCGCGCTCCTTGACGGCTAAAGCCGCGCGCAGTGGTTTCGTATAGGCAGGTGACGCCTTTTTTAAGGGCGTAGTTACGTAACGCCTCGATCATGGCTAAACCGCCACCTACGGGCATTAAGCGCGGTGCGGCGGCCGTTAAAAAGTAGGTTGGTAAAAAATCAAATTTGATCCCGTACTGTTTGAGCCAGGCCACGGTGGGGCCTGCCATGTTGGCTAAAGTTGAGACGATTTCAGGGTCG
>CALFXX010000144.1 GCA_937952975.1 uncultured Alcaligenaceae bacterium | reverse complement strand
AAATCGGCACCGTGAAAGTCACCGACACCATGGTGATCGAGCGCTATTCGCATGTGATGCATCTGGTTTCAAATGTGGCTGGCACACTTGAGGCCGGCATGAGCAACATGGATGTCTTACGTGCTTCGTTCCCGGCAGGCACCTTGACAGGCGCACCCAAAGTGCGTGCGATGCAAATGATCGACGAACTCGAGCCTGTGCGTCGCGGGATCTACGGCGGCGCGGCAGGCTACCTGAGCTATGGTGGAGAGATGGATGTCGCCATCGCCATTCGCACAGGCATTATCAAAGATGGCATGCTGTACGTACAGGCAGCAGCCGGCATCGTGGCCGACTCTGACCCAGAACTCGAGTGGCAAGAAACTGAGGCAAAAGCCCGCGCAGTCTTACGCGCGGCCGAACAAGTGCAAACCGGGCTTGATGACCCGTTTTAAACGCACCACCTTGACATGACCTGGATTCAAACCATGCTATTGATGATTGATAACTACGACTCGTTTACCTACAACCTGGTGCAATACTTTGGCGAGCTTGGCCAAGACGTGCGCGTCTATCGCAACGACCAGATCACGCTAAAAGAAATCGACGCGCTTGCGCCCGATCACATCTGCGTGTCGCCTGGGCCGTGCTCGCCCGCCGAGGCCGGGATTTCGATTGATGTGATCAAGCACTATGCCGGCAAAACGCCGATCTTGGGCGTCTGCCTGGGGCATCAAGCAATCGGCGCAGCGTTTGGTGGCAAGATTGTTCGCGCCCAGCAAATTATGCATGGCAAAACCTCAGAGATCACCCATACCAATAGTGACGTGTTTAAAGGCTTGCCTTCGCCCTACACCGTGATTCGCTATCATTCTCTTGCGATTGAGCGTGCCTCAATACCTGATTGCCTGGCGATCACAGCACAAACCGCTGACGGCGAAATCATGGGAGTGCGGCACAAAACACTACCGGTTTATGGCGTACAGTTTCATCCAGAATCGATCTTAAGCGAGCATGGTCATGCGCTGTTACGCAATTTCCTTGAGCTGGATGAGGTCAAGGTTTGATGGAAACGCGCTCGGTCTCTCTTTGCGCCGCAAAATTTACCTGATCATATTGAAAGTCGCCTAACGCTTGTGCGACTAGGCATCACGGAGCAATACATGATTACCCCAAACGAAGCACTACATCGCTGTATCGAGCATCGCGAGATTTTTCATGATGAGATGCTGCATTTGATGCGCATGCTCATGCGTGGCGAAATGTCGCCCACCATTGCCGCAGCGCTGTTGATGGGTTTACGCGTTAAAAAAGAAACAGTGGGCGAAATCACAGCCGCCGCGCAAGTCATGCGCGAATTTGCAACGCCGGTTCACGTCGCCAACCCACAAGACATGGTCGATATGTGTGGCACCGGGGGCGACGGTAGCAACACGTTTAACATTTCAACGACTGCGATGTTTGTTGCTGCAGCAGCTGGCGTACCAATCGCCAAACATGGTGGGCGCAGCGCTTCATCCTCGTCGGGTAGTGCCGACGTACTTGAAGCCTTAGGCGCCAATCTTGCACTCACGCCGCCACAAATCGCCGAGTGCATTGAAGAGATCGGCATTGGCTTTATGTTTGCACAAGCGCACCACGGTGCCATGAAAAACATTGCCCCCGTGCGCAAAGAGCTCGGGGTTCGTACTATTTTTAATATTCTGGGCCCACTGACAAACCCTGCAGGTGCCGCAAACCAATTGATGGGCGTGTTTCATGCCGATTTAGTCGGCATCCAAGTCCGCGTTTTACAGTTATTAGGTTCTAAACACGTGATGATTGTGCACGGCAAAGATGGCATGGATGAAGCCTCTTTGGGCGCAGGTACGCTTGTGGGCGAACTCAAAGACGGCGTCATCACCGAGTATGAAATTCACCCAGAAGATTTTGGCCTGACGATGGTGTCAAACCGAGGCATTCGTGTGTCAAGCAAAGAAGAGTCGCGCGACCGTGTGCTTGAAGCCCTCACCAATAAGCCCAGTACGGCTCGTGATATCGTCGCATTTAATGCGGGCCTGGCAATTTACGTTGGCAACCAAGCCTCTTCGATTCAACAAGGTATCAAGATGGCGTTCGAAGCGATTGCAAGCGGTGCGGCACGCGCAAAACTCGACGCCTTTTGTGCCAAAACAAAAAAGTTTGCAGCATGAGCGATATCCTAAACAAAATTCTCGCCGTCAAAGCACAAGAAGTTGCTGCGGCGCGCGCGCTTCATAGCGAAGCCAGCCTGCTAGCCGAGGCCAAAGCCCGTCACGATATTCGCGGCTTTGCCCAAGCGATTGAAGCAAAAATTGAAAGCGGACACGCTGGCGTGATTGCCGAGATCAAAAAGGCTTCGCCCTCAAAAGGCATTTTGCGCGAAAATTTTCAACCCGCTGAAATCGCAGCTTCGTACGCAGCATACGGCGCGGCCTGTTTATCAGTATTAACTGACCAACAGTTTTTTCAGGGCGCCGATGAATATTTGCGCCAAGCGCGTGCGGCCTGCCATTTACCGGTGTTACGCAAAGATTTTATGGTTGACCCCTATCAAATCATTGCTGCACGTGCCATGGGGGCCGACTGTATTTTGTTGATTGTGTCCGCGTTGACAGCCACGCAACTGAGCGAGTTTGAGGCCTGCGCCTTTGAGCTTGGCATGGATGTACTCGTTGAAGTGCACGATGCCCAAGAACTTGACATCGCACTTGATTTGAATACCTCGTTACTAGGCATCAATAATCGCAACTTGCGCACGTTTGAAACATCGCTACAAACAACGCTTGATCTGTTGGCACGTATTCCTGCAGGCAAACGCGTGGTGACCGAAAGCGGTATCTTGAGCCCCGCCGATGTGCAGCATATGCGGGCAAACGACGTTCAAGCCTTTTTAGTCGGCGAAGCGTTTATGCGTGCGCCAGAACCTGGTGTTGAGTTAGCACGACTGTTCGATTAGAGTTGAGCGCTGCGATCGCCCCTGCTCAATCCTGACAGCGTTTGGTCGAGACCTCGGCTGAGCACCATCACTTTGAACAGTTCACCCATCTCTGCTTCAGACAGCAGCTTTTGCACGGCCCCGTGTGTTTGCGCCAGCGTTTTTGTATCGGTTTGATCAAGCTTGTTTAAAAGTTCGGGTAAGCCGCTATTGAGCAAAAATCTTGCCTGTGAGGTGTAGCCCAACACCTCTAAGCCTACCCCAAACGCAGTCTCAGCGATCGCAGTGAAATCCACGTGTGCGGTGATGTCTTGCAAGCCTGGGGCTAAAAATACATCGTCGTGTGCACGATGCTGAATATGACACATCAATGTGCCACGTTGGCGCTGAGGATGAAAAAACTCGTGACGCGGAAAACCATAGTCAATGAGTATGGCAGCACCCTTGGTCAGCCAGGTGCTTAGATCGCGCACCCACGCTTCGGCTTGTAGATTGATTTCTGAGCGATAGCCAGGCAGGTAGGGCATGCGCGCACGCACCGCTTGCTCAAGCGCTTTCGGCGCTACGCGATCTTGATATTGAAAGCCCTCGCCTTCAGATACCACACCGCGTTGCAAGACTTGATTTTCGTGCTCGGACCAGGCAAAGAGCTCGACCGGCATGGCATCAAGCACTTCATTGGCGAAGATACAACCAGTGAACTGCGTGGGTGTTTGCTCAAGCCAGACGACACGGTTACCCCAAGGAGCAAGCAACTGCTGCTGCCTGGTTTTTAGATCAGCAGACACTTCAAGTATGAAATAGTTGGCCGTCACGCCTAACGCATCTAACGCACTTAATACGCTGTGCGCCAAGGCACCGCTACCGGCACCAAATTCAAGGATGTCGGTTGAATCAGCTTGTTGCAAGACTTCAAAGACTTGACGCGCCAACGTGTGGCCAAACAACGGTGTCAATTGTGGCGCTGTGACAAAATCGCCGCTGATCGCGCCGCGAGGATTGCTGTTGTTGCTGTTGTTGCCGTTGTTGCTGTTGCTGCTGCTGTTGTTGCTGTTGTTGCCATCATGAGCATCGCTTTGGCTGTTGCGCGACTGCGACGCCATAGCTGCTTCGGCAAGTTTGACGCTGCCCGCTGCGTAATAACCAAGCCCAGGTGCGTACAACACGTGATGCATCCATTGACTGAAGGGTAACCAGCCACCCTGCTCTTGGATCTGTGCACGTAAAAAAGCGCTGACACGTTGGCTATGCGCCAGCGCGTCAGCGCTTACCG
>CALFXX010000143.1 GCA_937952975.1 uncultured Alcaligenaceae bacterium | reverse complement strand
AACAAAAACCGCTGATGGCCGCAATGACGGGTTTATTGCCGACTTCCATCGTTTCGACAACGGTGCGAAGCGTCGGCTCGTGCGTGGCTTTTGGAGTGCCAAATTCAGTAATGTCTGCGCCACCCGAAAAAGCACGAGGCGTGCCGATTAACACAATGCCCTTGACGTTCGCGTCGTCGAAGGCCTTGGTCAAACCGGCTCCGATCCCTTCGCGCAGCGCTGCGCCCAGGCCGTTAATCGGCGGTTTGTTCATCGAGATGACGGCGATCTCGCCCTGTACTTCGTATGTTGCAAATTCGGTCATGTTGGTTCTCTCGTTACTTTTTGGCTACTGCGGCACGATATTGCTCACGCAAGCCCTGTTTGTACAGTTTACCGTTATCTAGACGCGGCAGTTTTTCAGCAAAATCAATACTTCGGGGGCACTTAAACGTGGCTAGGTGCTCTTTGCAAAACGCTAGTAGCTCGGCGGTTAATGCAGCTGAGCTCGTAACGCCAGCCTGTAATTCAATCACAGCTTTAACTTCTTCACCCCATTCTTCGTTGGGTACACCAATCACGCCGACGTCACCCACAGCGGGGTGCGTCAATAGAACGGCTTCAACTTCTGTTGGATAAATGTTGACGCCACCCGAGATAATCAAATTGGCGTTGCGATCGGTCAAAAATAACCAGCCGTCTTCATCTAGATAGCCGATATCGCCTAAGGTGAAATAATCGCCTCGATAGGAGTTTGCAGTTTTGCTATCGTCTTTGAAATAGTTAAAGCGGCCAACAGCAGGGGCTTTGATATAAATCGTACCTGCAGTGTTTGGTGGTAGCTCTTTTGCGTGCTCATCCAAAATACGGACATGGTCGATGGGATTAGGTTTACCGACGGTGCCGGGGCGCCTTAGCCAGTCGACGGCGGTGACGTTGACAG
Source organism: uncultured Alcaligenaceae bacterium (assembly GCA_937952975.1). GTDB lineage: Bacteria > Pseudomonadota > Gammaproteobacteria > Burkholderiales > Burkholderiaceae_B > Zwartia. The sequence goes on along the minus strand of CALFXX010000143.1, from coordinate 27,462 downwards.
CACGGCCTTCTGTGGCTGCGTAGTACTCAGACAGAATAGGCCCCCACCATTTCATCATGGCGCTTTTGAGCTGCACCGAGCACGGTGCAGCACCATGAATCACAAACTGTAACGACGAGAGGTCATACTTGTCTTTAATTTCGTGAGACAGTGACAAGAGTCGATGAAACATCGTGGGCACCATGTGCGTGTGCGTGATGCGATGCTGCTCAATCAATCGTAGGGCTTCTTCGCTGTTCCAGCGATTCATGAGCACCAAACCTACGCCCGCTAAAAGTGGCTGTGCTAATGAGTAACCGAGTGGTGCGGCGTGATACAGCGGCCCTGCGCACAGGTGTAATTGACCGATACCGCATTGATAACCGGCCGCGTTGGCCAGGTCAACCGAGGTCATCACCGAAGGGAGTGCGTACTCGGGATCTCGATATACGCCTTTGGGGCGCCCGGTTGTGCCCGACGTGTAAAGCATTCTGCTGCCCAGCGTCGGGTCTTCAATGTCGTGCGCTAGGCAAGACTTTAACGCGTCATCATAGAGTTCAAAGCCTGAAATCTCGCCGCCAATGGCAAACCTAACCTCAGCGCGCTTGGCAAGCACTACCGCTGCCCGAGCTTGTGCTGCGAACCGAGACTCAGCAATAAATGCTTTCGCCTCGCAGTTATCAAGAATATAGCCAACCTCGTCGCCTGTCAGATGCGTATTAATCGGCGTCACACGTAAACCCGAGCGCTCGAGTGCAACGATGACCTCGACAAACTCAAGACGATTCGAACAGAGTAGTGCGACGGCATCACCGGCTTTCAGACCATGTTGCCTGAGGGCTCTGACTAATTGATTTGCCTTGGCGTTCAGTTGCGAGAAGGTGGTGACGCGTTCTGCTTCGATCACAGCAGGTTGATCGCCGTGATGTTGGGCGTAGTAGGCAGTACTCATGCCTTGTTCAATAGATTGCATTCGCATGATTCGAAATTTTCTTTTTTAGGATGCTGATAACTAACTTGGAATATGAGTTTAGTAAATTGAAGTGACGCTGAGGCTGCTTGAACTCAAGAGATGATCATGGCTGAGCAAATCGAAACTACTACATTTAATTGAAGCGTCATTCAGGTTTAAAGCCTGAGGTTTTTATAATTTCACGAAAACGTTCAACTTCATCAAGTTGCATTTTTCGCATTTGTGCAGGCCCAAAGGGCATGAGCTCGCCGCCACCTGTGCTCACCAAATACTCTTGCGCCTGAGGCGAGGTGAGTACCTGTTGCATTGCAGCAGTTAGCTTATTGGTGATGTACTCAGGCGTTTCGGTGCGAACGTATAACGAGGTCCACAAATAGTTAGAGTATTCGGGGTATCCACTTTCTTTAACAGTCGGGATATCTGGAAACTCGGGCGCGCGAGTCTCTCCTGTGACCGCGATCGCGCGAAGTTTGCCAGAGTGCAAAAGCGTAGAGGCGCCGCTTAAATTAAGAACAGCCCAGTCAAGCTGATTGCCAATTAAGTCGGTAAAAATGGGCGCCGCTCCTTTGTAAGGGACCCCGACAAATTTGACACCCGCAACGCTGTTGAACCAATCTAGTGTGAGCTGATACGACGTGGCATAGGTGCCCACGTTGAACGGACGGCTAGATTTTTTTGCCGCCGTGACGAGCTCCGCGAGGGTCTTGAAAGGTGAATTGCCGGGCACAACAAACGCTCCCATGCCACGGGTTAGGCCTGAAATCGGTTTGAAGTCTGTGATTGCATCGTAGGGAAAGGGGCCTTTCATGACCAGTTCATTTAAGCCAAGCGGGCTCAATGTACCTAGAAAAATCGTATAGCCATCTGCCGGGGCACTTTTGACAGCCGCCCCGGCAATCATGCCGTTGGCACCAGGCCGGTTCTCAATAACAACCGATTGTCCAAGCAAACCGGCAAGCTGTTGCCCAAAGTAACGGGCTGCATTGTCGGTGCCGCTGCCGGCGGCAAGCGGTACCAAAATCTTGATTGAGCGATTGGGATAGTCTGAAATCTGTGCGTAGGCGCCGCTAGAGCAGGTCAATAAAGCGAGAACGACGATACGAATTATTTTCATTATTATGCGAGCTCATTTTTTGAAAGCTCTCACGACTCAGTCGTCACTCAAGCTTTTTGTCTCAAAAAAAGTAACACGCAGGTGCTGAGGCGTCAATGAAAAAGACCATCGCTAAGGTGCTCAAGTACCTAAAGCTGTTAGCCCTCGATGGTCAGGTTAGCCTGGCACTGTTCACTCATGACCTTGGCCAAGCTGTCGTCAAAGCGGTCAACGATTTCTTGATAGGCGTTGAGCGCCTCTTGAAAGCGCTTGGCGGCATATAAACTATAGGCCTGTTCAGTCAGTTCACACAAGATTTGTTCACGCTCAGTCGCTCGGGTCTCGTTTGAACCGTCGCGTACGCCTAATAATTCGTAAATCAAAAATTCACTTTCGCGGCCCTTGACTCGAATTTTGTCGATCGGGCGCAACCAGAGGCGTTCACCCGCCTCTTTGTAAACTGAGTGGCTGACGCAAATTTGCGTGCCATAGTTTTTGTTGATCCCCTCAAGGCGCGAGGCAATGTTGACCCCATCGCCCATCACCGTGTAACTCAAGCGCTCGAGCGAACCAATATTACCGACCAGGACGGCATCTGTATGGATGCCGATGCGCACAGTGAGTGGTGTTTTCTTTTCTGCGACCAGTCGCGCATTTAACGCGACCATGCGACGCTGACCTTTGAAGGCGGCGACACACGCATGGTAGGCATGATTCTGATCAAGCACTGGGGCCCCCCAGAATGCCATCACCGCATCGCCGATAAATTTGTCGACCGTGCCCGCCTCTTCTTTAATCGCTAAGGTCATCAATTCTAGGTAATACGAGACGCGGCGCAGTAACTCACGTGAAGGTGTTGTTTCGGATAGGGCTGAAAAGTCTTTCAAGTCTGTGAATAAGATGGTGAGATAGCGGCTTTCACCCCCCACTTGAATTTCTTCGCCGGATTTCACCAAGTCGCGTACTAGGTCTCTAGGCACGTAGGCGGTAAAAGCCAAAATTGTCTGCCTGAGACGATTGATTGCCACCCCAAGAGTTGAAAGTTCACCAATAAAAGAGGTTTTGATCTCTACATTTTTTTCATCAAACTCCATCATGCTGTGAATGCTATTTGTTAATTTTTTGAGTGGTCGAGAAATCAATAAATAGCCAATCGGAAGCGAGCATAGAGAAATAATAATTGCCAGCCATATTCCGCGCCGTCTGATCTCGTGTGCGTTAGCCAACAGTTCGTGATCCGGGCTGGCAATGACAAGATAAAACGGCGACTCATCGATCACCAGCGGTGAGGTCGAGGTTCTCCAAACGGCTCCGTCAACATCGAAATTTGCTAATACCGGCTTGGCGTTGTCTCTTTGGTGAAAGCTGGACATGACTTTTGAAAATATTGGGATATCCAACTCTCGCAAGCTTTTCAGCTGAGGCACTGCAGAGGTTGTTTGCACGGTGCTCGCCGGCAAGATTTTTGTGCTGGTGCTGACTTCCTGAACCTTATTAATGGGTGGCGTTGGATTTGTCGGACTTTTTTCGTGATCTAAGGCGAGTACAAAACCGTCATCGTTGACAACCGCAGAGTGCGTACCCGGAGTGATTCTTTTTGACTTAATAATGTCATTGAGTGTATCTAGGCTGATGTCTACGCCGACGACCGACTGTCCGTCAGGAGACTTGATGGACAGTGTTTGGCCAAGCTTGCCATCGGTAAAAAATATATAGGGGGCCGTGGTGGCCAGGCCATCGGTGGTGGTGGCAGTTTTATACCAACCGCGGGTCCTCGGATCATAGGATTTTGCGTAGTCGGGGCGATAACTTTGAGAGATCTGTTTTAGATCCTGATCAAAATAGATAAAGCGCCCGTGCACATTCGCCTCACTGCTGCCGGCAGTGCCTTGGTCGATATCGGTATGTTCGATACTTTGCACGATAAAGCGCGTATCGGGATGCACTTTTAAAGCAATGGCCTGTCGCTGATCGCGCACCGCCCGCACTAAAAAGAAGTCACCCGTTGTGTAACCTATAAAAATTGAAGCGATCGTGGGTGAGTCGGTGAGAGCCTCTTTGATGAACCCTAATTGACTGAGCCTTGATTCAAGGTCCTCTTGCTGGGTGAGGGTTGAATGTGACGTCAGACGTGTCACGAGTCTTGCTGAAGAAAGCATTCTTCGGATGCTTTGCAAGGTCTCTGTTGACATGCTCAGTGTGTTCTGACTTGCAGTCAGATTACTGGCTTCATTCGCCATCTTGTACGAAACAACACTCAGCGCAGCGCTGATCATGGCGATCAACAGTATCAGCAGCACAAAAAACGGAATTTTTAGGCGGGGTCGGGTCATGAAGGCGCTCAATGCTCTTACATCAGCTCACCGCGCGTACGGACGATACGGGCTTAGAGGAGATCGTGAGGCACTATATCGGCTTGCTGACCCAAAAAGCGCAGAGAATAGCGCCTCGCATCACGGGACGCACCGCCTTTGCGTTTAATGACGGCCTATTGCAGTTTTACATTGTTATCTTTAATGACTTTGCCCCAAAACGCAGTTTGATCGCTTATCCACTGCTGCACTTCTTTGGGCGACAAGGTGACAGCGTCAGAGCCCAGTTCAGTTAAGCGCTTTTGCACTTCGGGCGTCGCGGCAATCCGCTGAACTTCAGCGTTGATTTTTTCGATGATGGCAGGTGGAGTGCCGGTGGCGGTCATCATCCCTTGAAAAGAACCTGTGACGAAGTCTGGGATTTTTTCGCTGATGGCCGGGGTGTCGGGGATTTGACTAAAACGTTTAGGGCTTGCGACAGCTATTAGTTTGAAGTTGCCGGCTTTGACCATTCCGTAAGTTGCCAAAAAACTATTTAGCGCTGAGTCGATTTGGCCACCAGCTAAATCGCTTACAACCTGTGCACCACCTTTATAGCCAATAAAATTCATTTCAAAGCCTAGACCCTGACTCATCACGATACCCGCTAAATGAACCGCCGTGCCCAGCGTGACGCCTGAACTTAAGGGGTATTTTTGGGCTTTAGCGTAAGCAATAAATTCGTCAAAATTGTTGACTGGCATTTGATTTTTGACAACCAAAATATGAGGTGAGAAGGCGGCAATTACGACTGGTGTCAATTCTTTACCTGGGTTGTAGGTGAGCCCTGGCATGAGCGCCGGACTCATCGTGAAAGTGCTCATGTCGGCAAGAACGAGGGTGTGCCCATCCGGTTTGGCATTTGCGACATACTGCGCCCCTAAGTGACCTGAGGCGCCAGGTTTGTTTTCGACCAATACCGTTTGCTTCCAGGCCTCGCCTAGCTCTTTGGCAAAAAGTCGCGCCACAATATCCGAGGCACCCCCAGCCGGAAAGGGGACCACAATTCTGACTTGCCGCTCTGGAAAAGTCGCTGCGGCGCCCGTTTGCGCCAGCGCACTGCGACCGGTGCCGAGCCCAACAAGCGCTACGACAATGGCGAGGCAGGTCGCAATCAAGGACTTGAAGTGAAGGGTGCAAGCGTCAAAAACGCGGTATTGATGCATGTTGAGAGTCCGTTTTATCAGAGATTGCATCTATGGCCACAGGGTCGCCACAATGCTTGTTCATGCGAGACATAACAATTCTTTAGTATGGTAACGTCAAACCAAGCGAATCGAGGCTTTTTTCTCGACTTTGAAAAATTTATCAAACGGCCCATCAAAATATTCAAGGCCTTTCAATACAATAATCGTTAATAGCTACCGTCATTGATCGCGATCACCATCCAAAATTACTATTAGCCATCGATAACTGGTCACCCCAACTCAATATTTACCTTCAGGTGTCTTATGCGCTTACAAACAGCACTTACCCCTTTGCTTAAAGGCCTGCGATCCAAGTTCGTTTTGCTAACGGTCGGGCTGTTGGTTGCCCAAGCCGGCTTTGTTGGCGGTGCCTTCGCGCAAGACTCAGCCGCCTTGAATCAGTCTGTAAAACAAAAGGCCGACGCTGCTGTCACCCCGTTACTCGAAACGCTTAAGACCTATGTCGGGATCGAATCCGGTAGTCGTGACCTCGAAGGCCTGGCCAAGCTAGGTGATGTCATCGCCGCCGAGTTAAAGGATTTAGGTATGCAGGTCGAAATTATTCCGACCAAGGCGCCTGATTCACATCCTCAACTGAAAGGAGCCACGCTTGGTTCCATTATCTATGCCCGAAAAATGGGTACGGGTAAAAAGAAAATATTGTTGATCGCACACCGCGATACCGTGTACTCAAAAGGGATGGGCGTCAAGCAGCCCTTTCGTATCGATGGCAACCGTGCGTATGGGTTAGGCATTGCTGACGATAAAAATGGTGTGGCTTTGATTATGCATACCGTGCGTATGCTGAAAGAGATTAATTTTCAAGACTACGAAGAACTTGCGGTGGCGATTAACGGAGATGAAGAAATCGGCTCGCCAGGCTCGAGTGAATTTTTTATAGAGAAGGGTGGCTTCTATGATGCTGTGTTGTCTTTTGAAGGCGGTGGCTACGAAAAAAATATCGTCCGTCTGGCAACCAGCAGTATCGCAATCGTTGAGATGAAGGTCGAGGGTAAAGCCTCGCACGCTGGCGCTCGCCCCGAGGCGGGTCGCAATGCGATTTACGAGCTCTCGCATCAAATTTTGAAAACCCGTAATTTTGGTGATCCAGCCTTGGGCTTGAAGATCAATTGGACGGTTATTCAGGGGGGTGGTACACGCAACGTGATTCCAGCCTCAGCGTCGGCGATTGCTGATGTGCGCTCGTTGTTTAACAAAGACATGGACAAGATGGAAGCAGACTTAAGGGCTGCGATTACAGAGAAGCTGATTCCAGACACAAAAATCGATTTGAATTTTTTTAGAAGTCGCCCAGCCTTTGAAGCGACTCCAGCTTCTAGGGTGATTGCCAAGCGTGCTGTTGAAATTTTTAAAGAGATTGGTCAACCCCTTGAGGTTGCCGAGGTTGCAACGGGTGGTGGTACGGATGCGGCTTTGGCAGGCTTGAAGCCAAAGGGTGGTGTACTCGAGAGTTTCGGTCTGCGCGGCTATGGTGCGCACTCTAATGATGACGAGTATATTTTTATCGATTCGATTTCACCGCGCTTGTATTTGTCAGCCAGAATGGTGATGGATATCGGTCGTGGTTTGGTTCAGTGGTAATGAACAGGGGATAAATATCGTGAAACAAACGACAGATCTTGATGAGAGTGCCTTGGCGGTTTGGGTCAAACAGACTGGCCTAGAAAAAACGTTTGAGCAGTTTCCTGAGGATGTAACCGTGGCATTTAAAACGGTTGCCAAACTGCGCGCCTCAACGCTTGCAACGTCAAGTACTGCAAAGATGTTGCCGTGCGATCCGTTAACTGAGTTGTGGCCGCCGATGCGCGTCAAGGGGTAGATCATGCATTGGATGACTGCAGCAGAACTCGCGCGAGGCTACCGTAAAGGATCTTTCTCACCGGTCGAGGTGACGCAACATCTCTTGGTCCGAATCGACGCGCTTAATCCCAAGTATCACGCTTTTATTGAAGTTGACCACGAGGGTGCCTTAGCCGCTGCGCGGCAAGCTGAGCGCGAAATAGCCTCAGGCCGTGCGCTCGGCCCGTTACATGGCGTGCCCATTGGCATCAAAGATATTATCGACATCGCAGGGCAAACGACCACTTCTCATTCAAAGATCATGCTGCAACACCGAGCAAGCGAAGACGCTCAGGTGATTCGTCAGCTGCGCGCAGCAGGTGTGATCTTTATGGGTAAGTTGGCGCTGCACGAGTTTGCAATCGGCGGGCCTGCGTTTGACTTGCCTTTTCCGCCAGCGCGTAACCCCTGGAACCCCGCTCACCATCCGGGTGGTTCGTCGTCTGGTTCGGGTGCCGCTTTGGCTGCTGGCTTGGTACCACTTGCCTTAGGCACAGATACCGGCGGTTCGATTCGAAACCCTGCCGCCTGCTGCGGCATTGTGGGTTTGAAGGCAACCTACGAACTGGTCTCGCGTCGTGGGGTGTTTACCTTATCTTCAACCATGGATCACGTGGGCCCAATGGCGCGCACGGTCGAAGATACCGGCTTGCTGCTGAACGCCATGGCCGAGCCTCAAGGCGCTCAGGTTGCCTTTGATGCACTGACAGATTTGCAACGTGGAATTAAAGGCTTGCGTGTCGGTTATGTTCGCCATTTTCACGAAAAGGATGAAGTTGCACATCCTGAGGTCGCTGCAGCGCTTGATGAGGCCGCCAAGGTTTTGGCTTCGCTTGGAGCGGTCGTGAGTGATGTTCAGTTGCCCGCACTCAACGAATTTTTGGTCCCTCAAAAGTTTTTGATGATGGCCGAGGGCTGGGCGGTGCACGAAAAATGGCTGCGCGAGCGCCCCGAAGACTATTCGCAAATCTCGCGCCGCAAACTATTAACGGGCGCGTTCGTAACCGGCGGAGAGTACGTTCAGTCGATGCAAAGACGCGGTCTTTTAATCGATGCAGTCGATCGCTTGTTGAATGACTATGATGTACTTTTGGTCGCAAATTCAATGGACCCGGCTTGCCGAATTGATGATGAGCCTGAAGTCGTTCGAACTTACACCCGACAAGCGCGAATGCCGTTCAACTTGACCGGGCATCCCGCCATTGGGTTGATGACAGGCATGTCTTCTGGAGGCTTGCCGTTGTCGATGCAGTTAGTCGGAAAAAGCTTCAATGAAAAGATGGTGCTAAGAGTGGCCGCCGCTTATGAGCGGGCGACTCAATGGCACGCTAAGCATCCTGACCTTTGAGAATATCCTCTGACGCAATCTTAGGATGGGGCTCGCGATTTTTTCTTTCGCGAAGCCCCGTCCCGATCGCAGCCGGTCAGGCATGAATTTGCTTTAGTTTGCTTTAATTTGCGCAGCCTTCACCACGTCAGCATAGCGGGCCAGATCTGTTTTGATCTGGTCGCCAAAGGCTGATGGGGTGCCGGGGGCTGCGGTCACCCCCAGAACGTCGAGACGTTTTTTGACCTCAGCATCACTGAGCACGTCATTGAGTGTTGCATTTAATTTTTGAATGACAGGCGCAGGGGTTTTAGCTGGGGCCAAAATCCCAACCCACGAGTTCAGGACAAAATTCGGTAAACCCGCCTCGATAAACGTCTGCACATTGGGCAGTGAGGGCGCGCGCGCGGCACTTGTGACGCCAATGCCTTTAATGCGGCCATTTTGAATATGTGGCAAAGCGCCAGCCACGGCTGTGAAGACAAGCGGAATCGAGCCCCCTTGCACGTCAATCAGGGCTTGACCGCCACCTTTATACGGAATGTGCACAAGCTTTGAGCCCGCAACGATATTGAGCGTTTCGCCCGCAATGTGAGGTGTGCTGCCTAAGCCAGACGTGCCGTAGTTCAAACCATTCGGTTCAGTTTTAGATAAGGCAATTAACTCGTTGACATTATTTGCGGTCACACTTGGGTGCGCGACCAAAATTAAAATCGCATCGCCGATTTTGCCGACCGGGGCAAAGTCTTTAACTGGATCAAAGGGTATCGAAGGGAACACGTGCGGATTGATGACGATCGTGCCGTCAAAGCCCAAGACCAGCGTATAGCCGTCGGGTTCAGCTGCGGCAACTTGACTGGTGCCGATATTGCCCGAGGCACCGGGCTTGTTTTCAACAATCATCTGTTGGCCCAGGCGCTTGCTCATTTGCTCAGCCACTAAACGGGCGCTGGCGTCCGTGACGCCACCCGGCGTGAAGGGCACAATCAAACGAACGGGCTTATTAGGGTAGTCGGTTTGTGCGTAAGCTTTACTGACTAATCCTGCTGAGAGCGTCGCCAGCGCCAGAGCAAGCAATACAAGTCGTTTGTTTAGCGAGTGGAGCATCGTTATTCTTCTAGTTCGTTTAAGAAATCATCAGGAACAAGTGTATTGGCATTTCAGTGCCGGTCAATGGAATCAATAAAAGATTTTATTCAGGGAGAACCCTAGGACCTTGGCCGACTTGAGTATGGTTTGACAACGGAGTCTATCTTTTGTCAGACTGATGCTGATTGCGATAAGCTGATCACCAAATATATTTTAAAAGAGACAAGCTCATGATAATGCCTGGATTTTCTGTTAAGGATATTGAAACCTCTGGGGCAACAATTCGTTTGCGCCACGGTGGCGAAGGGCCACCCTTACTGTTGTTGCACGGCAATCCCATGACGCATGTCGCCTGGCACAAGGTTGCCCCGCGTCTAGCGCAGCACTACCATGTGGTGGCGGCAGACTTGCGTGGCTATGGCGATAGCTCGGCTCCGCCTGAAGACGCCGATTATGCCAACTACTCGTTTCGGGCGATGGCTCAAGATCAGGTCGAAGTGATGCACGCGTTGGGCTACGACACGTTTTATGTCGCCGGCCACGATCGCGGGGCGCGCACCGTGCATCGTATGTGTCTGGATCACCCTGAAAAAATTCTCAAAGCAGCCGTAATTGATATTGTCCCCACGCTTGATATGTGGAATGCCATGGGGCGCGTGGGCGCCATGTTGGGGTGGCACTGGCCGTTTATGGCACAGCCTGCTGATTTGCCCGAGCGAATGATGGGAAGCGTTCCAGCTGATTGGTTTTTACGAAAAAAATTATTGAAGTTAACTGCGGATTTGAATCATATTCCGCCCGAGATTTGGGCCGAATATGTCCGTTGCTTCAATGAAAAAACGATTCGTGGCTCGTGCGGTGATTACCGCGCTGCGGCCACGATTGATTGCGAGTTGGATACGGCTGACCTTGGACGCAAACTTGAGATGCCGTTATTGGCGCTTTGGGGTAAAACGAGTTTAGTGGGTAAGCAGTTTGCAGATCCGTTAAGCATTTGGCGCGAGCGCGCTCATCATGTGTGCGGTGAAGCGTTGCCCTGTGGGCACTATGTGAATGAAGAGGCGCCCGAGCAAGTGACTGCTTGGTTATTGAAATTTTTTGATGTTAATTTCAATATGACCTGACGAGATCATGTTTCGTAAGGCCTTGAACTTGCCGTTTGAGCCGCCTGTCATGCGAGCTTGGAGGGGAGTCTTGTAAAGCGACCGCTTGCCTGTACTATAGAAAAAAAGGGATTCGAAGAAATCTCTGAATCTACAAGGAGACAACATGTTTGGCATGACACGAATAGCGGGGATTGCCTTGCTGGGCTTGGTTGCGCTTGGCGTTCAAACCCAAACCCAAGCCCAAGTGCAAACACAAACACAAACACAAACGCAAGCGGTGTATCCGACGCGCGAGGTGAAGCTGGTGGCGGGTTTTGCTGCAGGTGGTGCAACGGACACCATTGCGCGTTATTACGCCAAAAAACTTACCGATAAATTAGGTCAAACGTTTATTGTTGAAAATCGGCCGGGGGGCGGGGGCATCGTATCCCTAAACGCGCTCGCCCAAACCGTGCCAGACGGCTATACCTTAGCGCTTGGTTCGAATCCTATCGCAAGCAATGACGTCTTAAACCGCAATCCCTATGACTGGCGGCGTGATTTAGCCCCCATTGCGATGCTCGTGTCGACGCCTAACGTACTGGTCGTACCGGCAAGTTCATCGATCAATTCGGTTAAAGATTTGGTCGAGGCGGCTAAGAAATCTCCAGGCACCTTGACCTTTGCATCGGCAGGGACGGGGTCAACCCAACACCTTGCCGGTGAACTGTTTCAATATATGGCTAAAGTCAAAATGACGCATGTACCTTATCGAGGCGGCTCGCAAGCTTTGATTGATATGCTGGCAGCCCGCGTTGATTTGACGTTCGGCAGTTCGGCCACCATGATGCCCTTGGTCGAATCCAAAAAGCTCAAGCTGCTTGCTATCACTGGGCCGTATCGTTTAAAGCAATATCCAGAGGTACCCACCATCGCTGAATCCGGTTATCCAGGCTTTGACGTACAGGGTGATTATTTTATGGTCGCGCCGGCCAACACACCTCAAGCTATTCAAATGACGCTCGCGAAAGCTGTTGACGAGATTAGTCATCAAGCCGATACGATAGCGTTTATTGAAGGAATGCATGCGCGCCCGCTATACGGCGGCCCCAAAGAGACCAAGGCCTTTATCGAAGGCGAATATAAAAAGTGGAAAGAATTGATTGATGCTGTGGGGATTATAGTTGATTGACGGTGTTAAGGAGATGACTCGCGTGATTCAGTGGCAGCGCTGAGTCAAGGAGTATTGCACGGCTACTCAGATAGAAAGTTTGGTGATGTCACAAAGATACTGGCCTCACCACGTTTGCTTACAACGAGAAAAAAATCATGATTGAAGAAAAAGTGAATCTTGAGCAACGCAATAGCACGGTGATACGTCGCGCACTGCTGCGCGCTGGTTTGCTGAGCGTCGTAGCTTTGCCAGCACGTTACAGTTTTGCTGCGAGCGATGGCAAGACAGGCTCGGTTGAAATTTCTGCCGTCACACTTGCATTAGCTGACTATGTGGCGCAAGCGTCGAAAAAAGCGTTGCCCCCTCAAGCGCTAGAGGCGACTAAGCATCACCTGCTCGATACGCTTGCCGCGATGATCTCGGGTACGCACTTGTTAGCAGGCGAAAAAGCAATCGCCTATATCAAAGCGCAGGGTGGGACTCCACAAGCTTGCATCCCGGGTACCAACCTACTGACGACGGTCGTCAACGCTTCACTTGCGGGCGGCATGCTAGCCCACGCTGATGAAACCGATGATTCGCATCCCGCCTCGCTTACGCATCCGGGTGCCGGGATTGTGCCAGCGGCCTTGGCGATGGCGGAGTATGAAAAATCCAGCGGCACCGACTTGCTACGCTCTGTGGCACTGGGCTACGACATCTGTGCACGTTTATCCTTTTCGTTGGGTGCGTATGCTTTTTCTCGTAGGGGGCACGGCACACACTCTTTCGGGCCGATGTTTGGCGCGACGGTCGCTTGCGCCTCGTTGGCAAAATTAACAACGCAGCAAGTGCGTTTTGCGCTGTCGTACACCACGCAACAAGCTAGCGGTTTGTCTAACTACGCGCGCGATACCGAGCATGTAGAAAAAGCCTTTCAGTTTGGTGGCTTGCCAGCCCGCAATGGGGCCGCCTCAGTCACCATGGTGGCCTCGGGGATGTCAGGGATTGATGATCCGTTTGGTGGGCCTAGCAATTTCTTTGTAGCCTTTGGCGGTGCTGACCCCAAGCCTGAAGAGTTGACGCGCGAACTAGGCACGCGTTATGAAGTGATTAACACTGCGATCAAGCGTTGGACTGTCGGTAGCCCAATTCAGGCCGCGCTGGATTCAGTGTATGACCTATTGCTGACACATCGCTTTAAAGCCAGCGACGTTGAACAGGTGACCGTGCGTATTTTTAAAACTGGCGCAGCGACAGTCAATAATCGCAGCATGCCCGATATCAACATGCAATATATGGTTGCTGTGATGCTGTTAGATGGCACGGCCTCGCTTGAGGCCGCTCATGATGTCAAGCGTATGACGCACCCTGACGTTCTTGAAATCAAGAAACGCGTTGAGTTGATAGGGGATGACGAGTTGCAGAAGGCACTACCAAGTCGCCAGGCCATTGTTGATATCAAGTTGAAAGATGGCAGAGTCTTGCACTCGCATACCAAGAACGTACGAGGCACAGCGGCCAACCCGATGACGCGCGACGAGGTTGGTAAAAAAGCCTATGACCTCTGCGCACCTGTATTGGGGCTAGATAAAGCTCGGTCTTTGGTGACCGCGATTTGGGATCTTGAACAAGTGTCAAATGTTCAAACGCTAAGAAGCATCTTGCAAACATAGATAAGTTTTGTTTATGTTGGCGGTCGGGGAGTTTTATTTCGTCATTGACGGCGAGTATTGCTCAGATGCTGTTGAGGCAAGGGTTCTGTGCTTGGGTATTAAACAGTTTGTCCATCAACCAGTGTAATAGTGCGATCGCATGTGGTTGATAATCTGGCATCGTGTGTCACGAGCAATACCGCACAACCAAACTGCTGATTGAACTTTCTGAATAAGGCAAAAATCTCAGCGGCGGTTTTAGTATCGAGGTTGCCAGTTGGTTCATCGGCAAGCAGCAGAGCAGGGCGCGTGATTAATGCACGTGCAATCGCGACGCGTTGTTGCTGTCCGCCCGATAACTCATCGGGCTTTTTGTTGAGATGGTCGCCTAAGCCAACCTCATTCAACAGGTTTTTTGCACGCTCAACAAACTCTACTTTGGGTTTGCCATTTTTGATCATCAGCGGCATCAAGACATTTTCTAGTGCCGTAAAGGCTTGGATCAAATGATGAAACTGAAAGACAAAACCGATGGTGTTGCCGCGCATTGCAGTGCGTGCTTCATCTTCCATCTCGCGGGTGGGCTGACCCAAAATGTAGAGCTCGCCCGAGGTCGGTTGATCAAGCAGCCCGATGATATTGAGCAAGGTACTTTTGCCTGAACCCGAGGGCCCGACCAAGGCCGAAAAATCACGCTCTTGCACCGTAAGATTGATGCCATGCAAAATTTCAACTTCGTTGGGCGAGCCAATGTTATATGACTTGCGAACATCAACCAACGACAAAACGGGGGTAGACGTGTCAGACATAGCGAATCGCCTGCACGGGATCTAGTCGTGAGGCCCGCCACGCGGGTGCTAGTGCTGCGAGTATGCCCACCACGGTGGCAATCGCCGTTGCACTGCCGATTAAATAAGTTGGTAGTTCAATGTAAAACAGTTTGGGTCCAAAAACATTAAACGCCATCACAAGGCCATAACCAAAGCTTGCGCCCACAGCTGAGCCAATCAGCCCCAGTAGCCCACCCTGAATTAAAAAGACTTGCAACATTTGTGAGCGGCGAATGCCCATGGCGCGCAAGATTCCGATCTCGCGCGTGCGTTGGGTAACGCTAATTGCTAAGACGCTTGCGATACCAAAGGCGACCGATAAGGCAACAAAAAAAGTAATGATTGAGGTTGATAAACTTTGCGAGGCAAGTGCGTTGACGAGTTGAGCATTGGTCTCAATCCAACTTTCGGCCTTTAGCCCAGTGAGTCGTGAGATTCTGTTGGCCGTGACATCCGCGGCGAATAAATTTTGTACCGTTAGATCAATGAGATTAATTCCGCCGTAAAGGCCCAACAAGGATTGCGCTTGCTTCAGATCAACGTAAACAAAGCGCGCATCTAGATCACGCACGCCGATTTCAAAGATACCAGCAATCGTGACGACGGCCACACGGCCATCGCCTGACTCAATACGTAATTTATTACCGGCTCGCAAACCTAAGTCATCTGCAAGAATTTTTCCGATTACGGCATCGCCAGCACCAACTTTCAATCTGCCAGAAATAATATTTGTACTGAGTGGAATAATTTTTTCGTAACGCGGTGGATCGATCCCAAGAATTGAAATCGACTTAAACACTTCACCTTTGCGGGCAAAGGCAGGGCCCGACACAACCGGTGACACTGCTTTGATTTCAGGCAAGGTATCAAGCGTGTCACGCACGTCTTGCCAATTTAGAATTGAGCGCAGTCGTTGCGCGCGCTTATCTTCAGTGACTAAGGCAACGCTACCTTCGCGGCTGGGGGTGACAATATTTTTTTCGTCTGGTGGTTGCACGCGAATGTGCGACTGTGTGCCTAGCGTGCGAGCAATGATGTTGCTTTGCAGGCCAAGGATCAGCGCGGTAATAAAGACAATGACCGAGACGCCAACTGAAATCCCCACCATGATCAACGCGGTTTGCGTGCGCCCCTGACGCATAAATTTCACTGCAATGGTTGACTCAATCCACATTGTCAGTTGAACTTGACAGGCGTTTCTTTGCGCGACGATAAGCCTTGGGTGTGCGCGGGGATAGGTTGAGGCGCTAGGCGAACCCGGGCGCCTTCTTTCGCGCTTGCTGTCAATAGCACCCAGTCCTCTGCTTTGAGGCCTTGCTTGACTTCAGTTAGCGCTAAACCCCTTAGACCAAGTTCTACCGTCGTACGCACGACCTTGCCGTTTTGTACGGCAAGCACTTGCGCCTGAGAGCCAGTCACCGAGAGCAGGGCGTCATTGGGGATCACCAGCGTGTTTGAGCGCTCGGCGGTGACAATATCGACCGACAGCGTCATATCTTGTTTGAGACCCTCTGGTACCGGATCAATTTTTAGCCGGATGTCGACGGTGCCGCGCTGCGGATCAACCGTTGGTGAGATAAAGTTGACGCGGGCGTTAAACGGACGGTTGGGGTAGGCGTCAGCAATGCACACGCCGGTTTGACCCAGTGCAATGTTGCCGATATTGCGTTCGTCAAGCGGGATCAAAATTTCGGTATCGCCGGCGCGAGCGATTTCAAGCAAGGCTTTGCCAACGGGCTGCACCGCGTCACCTGGTTCAACATTGCGGGTCAGGATGGTGCCTGCGACTTGCGCGCGGATAGTTGTTTTTTCAAGTAAGGCTTTGGCGGCGGCCAGGCGCTCGCGCAATACGTTTTCCTCTGAGGCGCCAGGTTCGAGCGAGGCGACCAACAAGCGCGCCTGTTCAAGCGCTTCTTTGGCAGTGTTTTCTTGATTCTCGGCCTGCTCACGTATTTCGCGCGAAATCGAGTCTGCTTTAAAGAGATCGCGGCGGCGTTTGACTTCACGCTGAGATTGGGCGAACTGCGCCTCAGCTTGCCTCAAGGCAGCAAGGGCTTGTGGTCGACGTGCCAGCTGCAGTTGCTCAAGACTCGCTTGCGCCTCTTGTACTTTTGCAGCCAGATCGTCAGCCCGCAACACAATCAGTACGTCACCCGCGTTTACCCGATCGCCTTCTTTGACGCGACGCTCAAGTACCACCCCTGCGATCTCGGTGTTGACCTGTACTCGTGAGGTCGACACGATACGCCCAGTCGCGACAACGTTTTGAGTGAGATCAATGGTTTTGAGCTGATAGGCTGGCACGAGTGGGCCTTGCCAAGCCCTAAACCCAATAAAGCCTGCCAACAGCACACAGCCGAGCAATGCAATTTGGAGCGGACGTTTAAGTGTCATTGGTGAATCAAAGCCTGAGAATGACGGTCATTCGTCACCGCTACTGTAATCCATTCTTGCAGTGTGGCTTAAAAGATATTTTGTTATTTGCCTGAGAAGGGCGTGGTGTCAGTCGTTCTCGGCCCGTTGTCGCAGACCGAGAACGAGTCAAACGATTACTTCTCTAGCGCGCCGTAGATCAGTGCGTTGATTTTTTCGCGATACTCTTTACGCACTTCGCCTGGTGTTGCGGCCATGACCACCACCACCATATTTTCTTTTGGGTCGGCCCAAAAGGTGGTGCCATAGGCGCCGTTCCAAGAAAAGTCCCCAACGTTGCCGTTGATCGCAGACAAGCCGCGCTCGGTGCGTACGGCAACGCCCAAACCGAAGCCATAGCCAACGCGCGCAGGCTCAGTGACGGCTACGTTGTTTTTGATGCCTGCATCGAGATGATTAGACGTCATGAACGCGACGGTTTGTGGGCCAAGCACACGTTTACCTTCGAGTGAGCCGCCATTCAACAGCATTTGTCCAAAACGGATGTAGTCGCCCGCCGTACCGTAGGCGCAGCCGCCACCGCAGTCGTATTTGAGTTTGGCGGTCAAGATCGGCATGCTTTGTGGTGCGCCGGTTAGGGTGTCGGTAGGCAAGGGTTGCGCAAAGCGGTTGGCATCTTTTGCTTTCACGTCAAAGTCTGTATCCACCATGCCGAGTTTGCTCCAGATACGCTCGCGCATGATCTCGCTTAAGGTTTTGCCTGAGATTTGCTCTTGAATCAAGCCTAGAACATCTAACCCAAAGCCATAATCCCAAGCCGTACCTGGTTCGTACAACAAAGGCGCCGACGCGAGCTTTTCAATGAACTGCTTGCCATCTAAATCCATCGCTGAACTAGACGATGAGGCCGGAAATTGTTTATGGATAGCTGTCGCACCGCGGCCGCCGTAAGTCAGGCCATTGGTGTGTCGCATCAAGTCTTGAATCGTGACAGGTTTTTTAGCAGGCACTGTTGTCAAGGTGCCATCGGCCGCTAACACGCCAAGTTTCATTGTCTTGAATTGCGGAAACCAATTTGCCACAGGGGCGTTCAAAGGCATCTTGGCTTCTTCATAAAACGTCAACGCGCTAACCGTGGTCATCACCTTTGTCATTGAGGCCAGGGCAAAAATCGTATCGGTAGTCATGGGCGTATTGGTGGCCTTATTGCGATAGCCATACGCTTCATAGATCACAAGCTTGCCGTTTTTGGTGACTGCAATGACAGCGCCAGGCATACGGTTATCAGCAACTTCTTTTTTAAAGAAGGTGTCGATACGCTTTAAGCCCTCTTCAGAAAAGCCTTGAGACTGGGCCGTGGCGGTGGGCAGTGGTGAGGCAGGGCTTTGTGCTTGGGCTGTAACACTTGCAGCCAAGGCGAGGGCGGTAAGCAGTGTGTTTAATTTGAAGTTCATCAGAGGTCTCCGAAATAATCGCGGGATTTGGGGTTTAATAGTTTTTAAATCCTAGTGTTTTCGTTCTTAGTATTTGTCCAAATTACTATCTCTTTCTTGTTTGATGTTTGTCCAAACCGAGTACTTTTTATTGGCTGTCGGTTTTGCTGGTGATGCGGTTCAAAGTCTTTCTCACAAGTATGGATTGATCATAATAGATAAGATCTTGTTTTTGACTAGGTCAGGCCCTGTTTTTTGACGCTCTCTTGGCCGCCCAAGCGAGTTTTTGCAAAGAAGAAACCATGCCGCGATTCACCGCCGCTTTGAAGAGGTTCTTAGCGATGCCCCTCATGGTGCCTTCCAAGGCATCTTTAACGAAACCTTTAATGTCTTGGCTCAGCAAGATATTTTTGGCGTTCGGCCTCGCGCTAGCAGTATTTTCTTGCAACGCAGCATTTCCTGAAAAACGTGTCACTATTGTTGTGCCCTATCCACCAGGAGGCAGCACCGATATTTTTGCCCGCTCAATCGCCCACTATCTTTCACAATTGTGGGGGCAATCTGTGGTGACTGAAAATCGCGGGGGCGGGGGTACGATCATTGGTACGCAATACGTCAGCCAAGCCCCGGCTGATGGCTATACGTTGTTGGTGGTCGCCTACGCCTACACGTCTAACCCCTTACTCAAAGATAACCTCGGTTATCAGCCAAGCTCACTGGCACCCTTGCTTTTAATTGGCACGGCGCCAAGCCTGCTGTATATCAATGCGAAGCTACCGGCACAAAACTTATCCGAAGTCATTACCTTGGCTAAAGGCAACCCGGTCGGGCTCGTGTTGGGTTCGTCAGGTAACGGTTCAAGCGCACACATCGCGGCTGAACTTTTTGCCAATGCTGCGAAAGTCAACATTACCCACGTCCCTTACAAAGGCATGGGGCCCGCGTTAAACGATTTATTCGGCGGTCAGGTGATGGGGATTTTTGATATCCCGACTGGCATGACGAATGTGAAGGCCGGTCGCCTCAAAGCCATTGCGATCGCCGCCGCTGAGCGCCACCCGGATGCGCCCGAGGTGCCTACCTTTAAAGAACTAGGCATCGATATGGTTTTTGGCACCTGGTACGGATTTTTGACACAACAAGGTGTCGAGCCGTCTGTACAAAAGCAGCTTCACGAAGCCTTAACGCAGGCTGTTGCCGACCCTGCGGTCAAGCAGGCGATTGCGCGAACTGGGCTGGTCGTGCAGCCAGGTAGCCAAGAAGAGTTCAGGCAGTTTTTAAAGGACGAGACTCAGAAACTGGCTGATTTGCTGAAGGTAGATGGGGTGAAGATTACGATTGATTAGTTAGGGCGGTTGACTGAGTCGTTTGATCGTCGAGGAATACGGTTGGGTAATTACGCCTGAATAACATGGAGTCTGATGACACCGTGTTTCGGGTTGATATGGCGATTAGGATCACGTAAAGCACTAATAATTAAAGGATTTATAGGATATTTCCGCTGCAGGTGTAGCCATGTTTCACGGTCAAATTACAAATTACTCAATGTGTCGTGTAAAATTACTCAATACACTGAGTAAATTGTAATGTTCAATCGCTTGCAGTACCCCACGCTTTGTAAACGCCTGCAAGAACCTCGCCGGTTCATGCAGATTTTGTCTGGACCACGCCAGGTGGGCAAAACCACGCTTGCAAGACAAGCGATCGCTAGTTTTGAGGGTGTCGGTCACTACGCCTCGGCCGATTTGCCGAGCAGCCCCGATGCGGGTTGGGTGCAGCAGCAGTGGGATATCGCTCGGCGAGTCAGTCAAAACCAACCCTGCGTCTTGGTGCTAGATGAAGTGCACAAGGTTCAGCGTTGGTCTGAAGTGATCAAAATGCTTTGGGATGAAGATAGTTTTCAAGTTGGGTCATCTCATCCGTTACGCGTGGTCTTGTTGGGTTCGTCTCAGTTCTTAATGCAACAAGGGGTCAGCGAAAGCCTTGCCGGCCGTTTTGAATTGATTCGCGTGCCGCACTGGTCGTTCGCCGAAATGCGCGACGCGTTTGGTTGGAGTCTTGAGCAGTTCATTTACTTTGGTGGCTATCCAGGCGCGGCCTCGTTGATTGCAGATGAGGCCCGTTGGTGCGACTATGTACTTGACTCGATTATTGAGCCAACGCTTACGCGAGACGTCTTACAGTTAAGTCGTATTGATAAGCCCGCGTTGTTGCGCAGGCTGTTTGTTTTAGGATGTCATTACTCAGGTCAGATTTTATCGTTTCAAAAAATGATCGGACAACTGCAGGACGCCGGCAACACTACGACGCTCTCAAACTATCTGACGTTACTTGGTGGCGCGTGGATGTTGACTGGGATCGAAAAGTTTGCCGGTGATCAAGCGCGCAGTCGAGCCTCAAGCCCTAAGCTGCAGGCGTTAAATTCTGCTTTCATCAGCGCGCAGCTAGGGATGACTCATGAAGCAGCGATGAATGATCGAGAGCTTTGGGGGCGACTCGTTGAGTCTGCCGTTGGAGCACACCTGCACAATTACAAGTCTTCAGGGGTCGAGCTGCAATACTGGCGCGAGCGCAGCGATGAGGTCGATTTTGTATTGAGTCAGGGCGACAAAGTGACGGCCATCGAGGTTAAAAGCGGCCGTCATAAAGGATCCCTGGCTGGGCTAAAGAAATTTACTCAAAGTTATCAGGGCAGTCAGCCTTTAGTCGTTGGTACTGGTGGTATCCCGGTTGCTGATTTTTTACTCAGTGCGCCTGATCAGTGGTTGTAGTGCGGTGTATCACTCCAAATCAGAATTACATTTTTAGTTAACCATGTAATTTTGATTAAAAAATAACAAAATACATGGATGAGCAGTTCGGCACGACGTTGGCTAGTCATGCCTCATTGAATAAACCCTTTCAAGCGCTCGGCCCAGTACAAGTAAGCAGGCTTAGAAAGGTGCAAACCATCCCAGGTGTACTTCGGCAACAGGCCTTGCTCATCATTTGCCAGACCGGGATTCAAATCTAGCCACTGAATATTGCGTGCAACCGCAAAGGCTTGAAGCTTTTGATTCAATGATCTGACGGACTCAACGGCGCTGCCGCATTGCGGACGCGAGCATTCAAGCGTGGCTTGCATCACAACCGTAATTTTATTTTTTTGAAGCTCATCAACGATCAAGGTGTACTGCTTAAACGTTTGTTCAACTGTTGCGCGTCTGAGCAAATCATTGATGCCGATCATCAAAAATACTTTGGCTGGACGTAACGCTACCGTTGCTTTCATCTCACGCAAGAGGTCGTAGGTGGTGTATCCCGATACACCACGATTCACAATACGCGTTTTTGGAAACAGTGCCTGCCACGGGCCGGCTTCAGTGATCGAGTCACCCAGCATCATGACTTCAGGCGGTGCAAGCTCGGGCCTAAGCTGTGCACAAACGGGTTGTGTCATGCTGCTCAGCCCAAGCAAGCAAATACTAAACAGGCATGCGTAAAACGATTTTGCCAACATGCTTATTTGTTTCCATCATGTCTTTGGCTTGCGCCAGTTGTTCAAACGCGAAGACATGATCCACCAAAGGTTTGATACGACCATCTGCAATCGCAGGTAAAACTTCGGCTGTGAATTCGGGTAAGAATGCAGCCCGCTGTTCGGCTGAACGCAACTTGTTTGACACGCCAAACAATCGCAAGCGTTTTGAATGCAGGGCTAACAGATCGAGCTCGGCTGACAGTACGCCATCCACATAACCCACCATCGCAAAGCGCGCTTCAAACGCCATGCAGCGAATGCTCTCTGCAAAGACCGAGCCACCAACGGTATCGACTACTAGGTCGGCACCTTTGCCTCCGGTTGCTTCCATCACGGGGCCTTCAAAGCCTGAGCCGCGCAAGCACAGGGGCAGGTCTAAGCCGTGCTCTTTTAAACGTGCGAGTTTTTCAGGCGAACCTGACGTGCCAATGACTTTAGCGCCCATGGCTTTTGCCGTTTGCAGGGCGGCGACACCAACGCCTGATGACACGCCGTGAATCAGTAGCCATTCGTTTGCTTGAAGCTTGCCTTGCAGCGATAGCATATCGTGCACCACTAAAAAGGTGAGCGGCACGCTAGCCGCTTGTTCAAAACTTAAATTAGCTGGCACTGGAAGGGCTTCGACGCTATCCATACAGGCGTATTCAGCAAACGCGCCGCGGCAACGGCCCATGACGCGGTCACCCACTGCGATGCCTTTGACCTCACTGCCAAGTGCGGTGACAACGCCTGCGCCCTCCATACCGATGGGGTTGGCCTGACCGCCTTTGTGTAAACCGTGACCAATCACGAACTCACCGCGGTTTAGGCTAGCGGCATGTAGGCGCACCAAAATCTGTTTAGGGCCTGGCGTTGGGATATCGATGGTGCGTTGTTCGAGCACCGTTTTGTTTTCAACGGTTTGCATCCAATATGACAGCATTTCGTACCCTTAGGCGTTTTGAATAAGCGAGAGCATACAACTAACTGACTTGATGGTAATCAGACAGCTGAGCCTTGTAGGTTAAGCGCCAATAGTCAAGCAGGCTCCAAGGTTGATTGGTGACGATGCGACCCTTTGCATTTTTGTACCAGGTCGAGACCGAAGGGTGGCTCCAGGATAGTTGCCCGAGCAGTTGATCAATCTCTTGGTTGTAACGATCATGTACGTCTTGACGACAATCGACTGAACGGATTGGTTGGGTGCGTAAGGCCTGGATTAAGCCCATGAAATAACGGGTTTGGCACTCGGCCAAAAAGAGGGCGCTGCCGCCGTGACCAATATTGGTATTAGGCCCATACATCATAAAAAAATTCGGAAACTCAGGTGCCGTGATCCCTAAGAAAGCCCTAGGGTCATCATCGCCCCATTTTTGTCTGATCGTGACACCACCGCGGCCTTGAATATCCATGGGCCACAACATGCGACCCGCCTGAAAGCCGGTTGCCATCACAAGTATGTCGGCTTCAATCAACGTGCCATCCTCAAGTTCAACGGCCTTGGCGTGCACCTGCTTGATCGCACCTGTTTCAAGACGTACGTTTTCACGCTTGAGCATGCTGTACCAACCTGCATCGCCCAACACGCGCTTACCAAACGGCGGAAAATCAGGCACGACCTTCTTGAGTAAATCGTCACGGTCAGCCAGTTCGCGACGAATATGTTTCATCATGCTTTCGCGCAGGCGCGCGTTAAACGCGCTGATCGATTCAGAGCCGCCTTGCCAGGTGGGGTCGATTTTGAGCGCCTCAAACAAGCCATCACCAAAGGCCCAAAATAATTGAAAGCGATACCAGGGGGCATAGAAGGGCACGTTGTTTAGTACCCACTTGGTATCCTCGCCGACCACACCGTCGATGTTTGGTCTGCGCACCACCCAACTGCCTGAGCGTTGTAAAACGGTAAGTGATTCAACTTGCGCGGCGATGGCGGGGCCCACTTGTACGGCACTAGCTCCGGTGCCGATCAAGGCAACTTTTTTGCCTGTTAAATCGATCTGGTCAGGCCACTGGGCGGTGTGAATGACTTGACCTTGGTACTGTTCAAGGCCCGGTAGCTTTGGGATCGCTGGGCGGTTGAGCTGACCGACTGCGCAGATGACTGCGTTTGCTTGAAGGTACTCAACGCCTTCGGCTTTATCAGCCGTCTGGCACGTTGTGTGGTCTGGCGTCTTGGCGGTTTCTTGATGATGTGCCCGAGTCCGAGCAGTGCTTTGTTGCGCAGCCCGCACACTTGGTTGCTGAGTTGTTTGCTTGGTTGTCTTGCTCGTTGCCTGAATAGACCAGGTTTGCGTCGCTTCATCAAACACAGCTGACGACACTTCAGTGTTAAAGCGAATGTGTTTGCGTACCTCATACTTATCAGCGCAATGTTGTAGATACGCTTGAATCGCGTCACGTTGCGAAAAGTAGTTTGGCCAGTTGTTGTTGGGCTCAAATGAGAATTGATAAAAATGATTGGGCGTATCCACCGCGCAACCTGGGTAGCGATTCTCGTACCAAGTGCCACCGACCTCAGCGTTCTTTTCAAAGATTGTGTAGGGGATACCAAGTTTGCCAAGTTGGATGGCAGCGCACAGGCCCGAGGCACCGGCGCCAATAATGACAACGTGCAAGGCGTTTGTTTTAGCTTCAGTTCGGCCGGCTAAGTGGATTCCTTCGCCAGAGTCAGTGCGTGCAATTGGGTCAACTGGAAGTGCACGGTTTAACATGTGCTGATCGCTAACCTGCAGACCGACTTGCTCAAGCAACATTGGTACGTAGGCTTCAGACACTTGTTCACCAACGGCTGCGCCCATCATTTTTTGTATGACTTGGCTTGAGGGCTGTGCCATGATCGGCGTGCCACCTTTGCTCATCTCAACCATACAGGCAGCCATACGATCGCGGATATCGCTCGCGAGTTCAGGGGGGATCGATTCAAGATGCTCCCAGGCGCCGCGAATGTGCGGCGTGATGTGCGCAAGTAAGGACAGATCACCCGTCATGTGAATGAGTGACATCGCTAGTGGGACGGGATTTGCACCCTCAAGGCGAGCGCGGATCAAGCTGAAATCTGTGTGCGACATAGGTGAGTAACAACGTGGTGACCGGCAGACCTCAATGTAACAAGTCTACAGTTTTTCGCTCGCGGGCTCGTTATTTGAGGCCCTGAAATTGCGGCGCTGCGTTGATATCAATGCAATTGCGGCGGCGCACCATTCTGTGTTTATGCAAGATGCCTTGATCTTGGTTAGTTTTAGTGGAAATATCTAATGATGACTGCACCATTCATCTATTGTGACTTGATCGGAGATCTACCCGCGTTGGCGGCACAGCGCTGGGGCGAGCGTCATGCTTTCACCTTTGAAGGTAACAGCTGGAGCTATCTAGAGGTTGCTCAAGAGGTCGCTCAGCTTGCGCACGCGCTTCAAGCGTTGGGCGTTAAAAAGGGTGATCGCGTTGCGCTCTGGTTGACCAACAGTGCAATGCTCGAATGTCTGTTGTTTGCAGTGATCAAAATCGGTGCGGTCGCAGTACCACTCAATACCCGCTATCGCACACAAGACTTGGCGTTCACTTTAAAGAACTCTGGCAGCGTACTATTAATTTCTGCCGGCAAGAGTGGCCCCGTTAATTTTGACGCGATCTTGCTTGAAGCGTTGGGACAAATATCTGCAGATGCGCAGGGCTTGCTGACTTCGGATGCTGTGCCAAGCTTAAAACGCATAGTCATGATGGGAGATTCAAAGATCCCGGGAGCCATAGTTTGGGATTCTTTTAGGAATCTTGGAAAACAGAGTCAACCGAGTGCTCTCATCGCTTGTGGTCGGAACGAATCTAACGATCAGAGCGAGCAGATTGGGTCGATTGACTCTAAGGATCTTACTGATCAACGTCATTCAAATGATGCTGATCAACATTTGCGCTCTGCGGTGACACCTCAGCCAACCGACACAGCCCTCATCGTTTACACCTCGGGTACAACCGGTCACCCTAAGGGGGTGCTACTCAGCCACAACGGCATGCGCTTATGTTTTGATCGTGCTGAAGCGATGCAATTGCAGGCAAGCGATATCCAGCTCACTTACTTACCGCTCTTTCATGTGTACGCCATCAGCTATTCGATGATCATGTCGTTTATGTGTGGTGGCGCACAAGTCATCATGAGCGGTTTTCAGGTCGATCAGGCGCTTGAATTGATCGCCAAGCATCGGGTCACGGTGGTGCATGGTTTTGACGCACACTTTAATGACTTCATGCTGGCGCTTGCTAAAAAGCCCTCTGACATCAGCAGTCTGAGGTTTGGTACCTTGACCGTTGGTGCCGATTCAACCATCGAGCTTGCTCAGGCCGCACAAAGTAAAGTCTGCCCAACCTTATCGGGTTATGGCGTCACCGAGTTGTGGGGCGGGGTGACCTTAACCCCTCAAGACGCAAATCTTGAACAACGCTGTGCGGCCAGTGGCTATCCCTTACCCGGTGTTGAGCTGCGTGTCATCAATCCCGAAACTCAACAACCCGTCGCCACCGGCGAGGTGGGTGAAATACAGGTTCGGTCATACAGTCGCATGATCGGTTATCACAATCAACCCGAAGCCACCGAGCAGGTGTTTGATCAAGAGGGTTGGTACAAAAGTGGTGATGCTGGGATCTTGCGCGCAGATGGCCATGTGCGCTTTGTGGTCAGGCTAAAGGACATGTTGAAAGTGGGTGGCGAAAACGTTTCACCGGCTGAGATTGAAGGTTTGATTGCAACACTGGCAGGCGTCGAGTATGTGGCGGTAGTGGGTAAGCAAGATCCTCGCTTGTCTGAGGTGCCGGTTGCCTTTATTGTGAGCGCGCCTTCGGGTCCAAAACTGGCAGAGCACATTATCGGTCACTGTAAAGGCAAGATCGCGAGCTTCAAAATCCCGGTCGAGTGCTATTTTGTTGAGGCCTTGCCTATGACGCCCACCGGAAAAATCCAAAAAGAATTACTGCGTGCACGTTTGCGGGTAATGTCTACAAACCAGAATAAAGGATAAAAAGCGATGGATTCGGTCACAACAGACGGTTTAAAACAGCTATTGAATAAAGAACGTATCAAAGACACCTTGGTGTCGTATTGCCGCGGTGTTGATCGTTGCGAATGGGATTTAGTTCGCGCGGCTTACCATGAAGATGCCTATGACGATCATGGCGGCTACAAAGGCAATGTTGACGGTTTTATTGAATGGCTTGAACGTCGGCATCAAACGATCGAGCAATCGATGCACTTCATTGGAAACTGCAAGATCGATTTTTTAAGCGACAACGTCGCAGTGGCTGAAACCTACTGTGTTGCATATCAGCGTTACGGCCACGAGGCACTTGAAACGATCAAGTTATGGCTGGGCGACGAGCCTCTGCAAGAGGGCAAAAAGGTTGTGGTTGAGCTTCTGTGTCGCTACATTGACCGCATGGAGTGTAGACAAGGTGTCTGGAAGATTGCGAGTCGTATCGTCGCGATCGAAGACGTCAAAGCCGCCCAGCAAGTGGATCGACTCCAGCCAATTTGGGCGTTGGCTAAGCGCGACCGCTCGGATGCCTTGTGGCAGATGCTGGCGGGTTCGGC
>CALFXX010000142.1 GCA_937952975.1 uncultured Alcaligenaceae bacterium | reverse complement strand
GGTGACTGGAGTTCAGACGTGTGCTCTTCCGATCTAGGTCGAGCATGGTGCCGGCTGCAAAAAGTGCAGCGGCCCATTTGCTTTCTCGCGAGGCTTTGTCCAGACGTGGCAGCGACATAATGGTCAGCACATCACCATCGCTTAAACCTTTGCAGCGGGCCGCTAAGCTCAGCAGCGCTTCAGACCCTTGTTTGCCAGGTTTGCCGGTTGGTAGCGAGATTTCAACGAGTTGTTTATCGCCAAAGAGTGAACCGCTTTGTGCGGATACACCTAGCGCGCTCCAGTCGCTGCGCGCATCCATCAAAAACGAGGTTCGATCAAAATATCCAGCCGCTTTTGCAATCGCGCGCAACCCGTCTGCGGCCTCGATGGTGAGCAGAGGGTCGTCACCCATCACGACGTACAGGGCCGCGAGTTGCGCGCCGGGGCGCGCGAGGGTTTCTAACAGACGGTCTGCGCTCATTGAGACGGATCTGCTACTCGGGGCTGACGGTCACAGGCGAAGGCGTCAACGAGGGGTTCTGCCACATCGGTGGGATTGCTGTGGTGGGTGCCGTGACGCGTGCGACAGTTTCCTCTTCTTCCTCGTCTTCGGGCGTTAATTTAGCCAGAGTTTGCCAGCGCTGAGTAATATCCGGCGCGGTAATCCGACGCAGAATACGCGCCACCAAACTGCGCTGCATATCTTTGAATAAGGTGGCCGCTTCACCTTCTTTCGCCTGTACCACACGGTCATCAAAGGGCATACTGCGAATGGCAGATAGCGTTGTATCGGGCAAAAGTACTTGATCTTTGGCGGTCACTAAACGAAACGTAAAGCTCAATGAAAGTTCATATTCTTCGGGCTTACCTTGCGCGTTAATCGAAACAATGCGCGTGCCCCTGAATTCGTTGGTTTGTTCAAGGCGTGCCTGAGCCAATTTACGCACTTTGGCTGCTTTGATGCGATCAATCGTCGCCTTGTCTTCTGAGTTTTCACTTTCGTCGAGGTCGCCCGCTCTGACAATCATGTCGCGCGGCTCAATCAGCTTGGTATCTGGCGAGGCTGCACGGATGGCGCGACGCAAGTCGGCACCAAACTGTGAGTTTTGCGGAATGTTGATCGAAAGCGAGCTAAAGGGCATCGGCGTTTCGCCCTGCATTCTGAAGCCACAGCCGCTTAAGGCAAGTAATGCGAGTATTGAACAAAGCAGTAACAGCCAAGTGCGCCCGTGCAGCATGCGCGTACGCACCGTCATGGACACTGGCGCGGCCTGGGGGGCGGTTATGCAGACTGTCGGGCTATTCATCTCGCTATTATCCTGTTATCCGACCACGTTGACTAGCTTGCCGGGCACCACAATGATTCGTTTTGGGGCTCGGCCTTCAAGATTGCGCACAACAGCCTCGTGGGCCGCTGCCAACTGTTCAATAGCCTCTTTTGTGGCCTCGCGTGCAACCGTAAGACTACCTCGCAGTTTGCCATTGACTTGTAAAACAAGCTCAAGCTGATCGGTTACTAAAGCGCTTTCGTCTACTGAGGGCCACGCGGCATCCAGTAAATCCCCGTAGACAGCAGCATACCCGAGCTCAGCCCAGAGGTTCCAGGTGATATGTGGCACAACGGGGTAGAGGACGCGAAGCAGGACGCCTAAAGCTTCAGCGGTCACCGCGCTAGCAAAATTCGAATCACCTAAGCTGGCATCGTCGATCGCATTGAGCATTTTCATGCATGCCGACACGACCGTATTGTATTGAATACGCTGATAATCGTAGTCGGCTTGCTTGAGCAGCGAATAGATCTCGAGGCGCAGCTTTTTGATGTCTTGGCTGGCGCCTGACCAATCTGAAACGGGTGCGTTGAGCCCAAGGGTGATGAGCGCTTGCTTTTGATGGCAGAGCGCCCACAAGCGGCGCAAAAAGCGGTTTGAACCCTCGACACCTGAATCTGACCACTCGAGGGTCTGCTCAGGAGGGCTGGTAAACATGACGAACAAGCGAGCCGTATCTGCGCCCTGAGTGTCGATCAGTGATTGTGGGTCAACACCGTTATTTTTGGATTTTGACATCGTGCCCACGCCACCATAGGTGATCGCGCGGCCATCGCTTTTCAGCACTGCGCCTGTAATAGAACCCTTAGAGTCATAGACGTTGTCGACGTCTTCAGGCCAAAAATAGTCAATCGAGCCATTGGCATTTTTGGCCGAGTAAATATGGTTCAGCACCATGCCCTGGCACAGCAGCTTGGTGAACGGTTCGTCAAACTTCACCAAACCCAGGTCTTGCATGACCCGTGTCCAGAAGCGTGCATACAGCAGATGCAGCACCGCATGCTCGATACCTCCGATGTATTGATCCATCGGCATCCAGTAGTCATTGCGTGCGTCAACCATTGCCTGATCGTTGCCAGGCGAGGTGTAGCGCATGAAATACCACGACGAATCGATAAACGTATCCATCGTGTCTGTTTCGCGCCTTGCTGGCTTACCGCAGCTTGGGCACTTGCATGACAAAAACGCTTCGTGTTTAGCCAAGGGGTTACCACTACCATCGGGGATCAGGTCTTCTGGCAAGATCACCGGCAAATCTTTTTCGGGTACGGGCACTGCGCCACACGCGTCGCAATGAATGATCGGGATCGGAGTGCCCCAATAGCGTTGACGCGAGATACCCCAATCGCGCAAGCGCCAGGTAGTTTGCCTCGCACCGAGCGCCAGGCTTTCAAGCTTGGTGGCGATCGCATCAAGCGCCTCGGTAAAGCTCAAGCCATTGTAGACGCCCGAGTTGATCAAGCGACCCGTTTGCTTGTCAGCATAGGCCTCTGACCAGACTTTATCGTTAAAGGGCTTGTCGCCCGCTTGCACCACTTGTTTGATCGCAAGACCATACTTGTTCGCAAAGGCAAAGTCGCGCTCGTCGTGAGCGGGTACGCCCATCACTGCGCCATCGCCGTAACTCATCAGTACATAATTACCCACCCACAACGGCACGCTTTCACCGGTTAAGGGATGTGTGACTGTGAGTCCAGTATCCAGGCCTTCTTTTTCGCGCGTGGCAAGTTCGGCCTCGGTGGTGCCGCCTTGCTTGCAATGTTCGATAAAGGCGGTGAGTGCCGGGTTTGTTTGTGCAGCGTGTACCGCCAAAGGGTGCTCGGGCGCAACGGCACAAAAGGTGACGCCCATGATGGTGTCGGGGCGAGTTGTAAACACATACATCTTGCCGTCTTGTATCAAGGCGCCTGATGCATCTTTGATTGAATGCAAAAACGCAAAACGCACGCCTTCGCTTTTGCCGATCCAGTTCTCTTGCATGGCGCGCACGCGGTCAGGCCAACCCTCAAGGCCGTTTTGTGTTTGCTCAAGCAATTCGGCGGCGTAATCGGTGATGCGCAAGTAATAGCCCGGGATTTCGCGCTTTTCGACCGGTGCGCCTGAGCGCCAACCGCGCCCGTCAATGACTTGTTCGTTGGCCAACACGGTTTTGTCGACCGGATCCCAGTTCACAACTTGCGTTTTACGGTAGGCGATGCCCTTGTCAAGCATCTTCAAAAACAGCCATTGATTCCACTTGTAATAGCTCGGGTCGCAGGCGCACATTTCGCGCGACCAGTCGATGGCCAAGCCCATCGCCTGCATCTGCTTTTTCATGTACGCAATGTTGTCGTACGTCCATTTAGCAGGTGGGACGTTTGATTTGATGGCTGCGTTTTCGGCAGGCATACCGAAGGCATCCCAACCCATCGGCATCAAGACGTTATAGCCACGCATGCGTAATTGCCGCGTCATCATGTCGTTGATGGTGTAGTTGCGTACGTGGCCCATATGCAGCTTGCCGCTTGGGTAGGGCAGCATAGAGCAGGCATAAAACTTGGGCTTAGGCGCGCCTGCAGCATTGGTGGCGCCTTCAGTCACGCGATAGGCATCGCGGGCATCCCAGTTGGCGTGGGCAGCTTGTTCGACTGCGGTGGGTTGATAGCGTTCGAGCATGGATAAAGCCATAAAAAAGGTCGGGGTACAGTGAGCACCCAGTTAGCCCCACATTATAGAGTGGCGGCTGATTTCTAGTGGGCGAAAAACAAAAAGCCCCAGTGATGGGGCTTTTGCGACGCGTCAAACAAAGGCAGCCGATTACTTCAACTTGGTCTCTTTGTAATCGACATGCTTGCGAGCGACTGGATCAAATTTTTTGATCAGCATCTTTTCAGGCATATTGCGTTTGTTTTTGGTCGTTGTATAAAAATGACCAGTGCCAGCGCTCGATTCGAGCTTGATTTTTTCGCGGGTACCTTTTGCCATGTTGGGCTCCTTTAAGCGACTTCGCCGCGCGCACGCAAATCAACCAACACAGCGTCAATGCCGAGTTTGTCGATGGTACGGATAGCGTTGGTGGTTACGCGTAAGCGAATCCAGCGGTTTTCGCTTTCAACCCAAAAACGACGTGACTGCAAATTAGGCAGAAAACGACGTTTGGTTTTGTTGTTTGCGTGTGAAACATTGTTGCCCACCATGGGGGCTTTTCCGGTCACTTGGCATACACGTGCCATGGGCTACACCTATTATTTGTTCAAAGATTCGCATCAAGTCTGACATTCTAATACGAAAAAGGGTTTTTGATCAAGCCCCTAGGCTCGTGAGCTACTTCTTTAGCTGTGCCGAGGGCGGGTCAGGGCGCGACCGACGCTTTTTTAGGCGCGCCGGGCAATCCGGCCGAGTAAAAATGCCAGTGTGGTGCACCCCCCCATGATCCAGGCAAGAGGTGCTGGGCCCACCGTGTCCCACAGACTGACTGTTAGGCCAGCCAGTGCGCCGCACGACATCGTAAACATGCCCATCATGGCCGAGGCCGAGCCTAATTGACGCCCCTGATCCGACAATGCCAGAGCGGCCGAGTTTGGCCCGACAAAACCTTGCGTAAACATAAAGCTCAACATGCACAGCATGATGAGTGGCATCGTGACCCAACCCAGCAGGCTTAGCGCTAAGGCGCTCAGCCCTGCGGCCATCATGGCGCGCAAGGCCCACGGCAGTAGCTTTTCGGGGCGGTGCCTTTTAAGCAACCGCGCGCTCACCTGCGACCCCACAATCAAACTTAAAGCGTTCAGACCAAAAATGAAGCCGTACGCTTGCGGCGATACACCGAAATGCTCGATAAAAAGCCTGGGTGATGCGACGATGTAGCCAAACATGGTGGCCGAACCCATTCCCCCCGAGAGCGCGAAGGCGACAAAACGACGATGCGTGGCCAAGCCCCAGTAAGTACGAAAAATATGCCCCCAGCTCAAGGCGACCTGTTTTTCAACCGGCAGACTTTCAACCATGATGCGCGATACGGCAATCAGCAGGGCGATGCCCGCAAAGGTAATGACCGCAAAAATTCCGCGCCACCCCGCTAACGCAAGAACCTGACCACCCAGCAAGGGCGCCAAAATGGGGGCGATCCCCATGACTAGCATCAGCATGGATAACGCACGGGCCGCCTCTTGCGTACTGTAATGATCGCGCACCACGGCGCGTGAAATCACCATGCCTGCGGCGCCGCCCATCGCTTGAACGACTCGGCAGACCGTTAAAAATTCGACAGTTGGGGCAAGCGCACACCCCGCCGACGCAAAAATGTAAACCAGCAGGGCACCATACAAAGGGGGCTTGCGCCCAAAGCGATCAGCGAGGGGGCCGTATATTAATTGTGCGCCAGCCATCCCGATCAGGTAGGCGGCAAGTGTGCGCTCGACCTGACTGCCCGTGGCACCCAGATTCGTTGCCATCTCAGGAAACGCCGGCAAATACATGTCGATCGAAACCGGGCCGATCGCCGTCAGCGCGCCCATCAACAACAGCCAGCCGGGCAGGCCCATCGCACTCAATCTGGCAGACATAAACGACTCTTTTAAAACAAAGGGGCTTGTATCAAACCCTAGGCAAGCGCTAACGCCGGTTCAATATTACGAACCGCTTGCGCGGCAATTTCGAACGAATGCAACCGTGCCTTGTGATCAAAAATTTGACCAGCGATCATGAGTTCATTAGCGCCGGTCTGTTCAATCAGGCGCTCAAGGCCGCGTTGTACCGTTTCGGGCGAACCCACCACCGAACAGGCTAAGGACTCATTCACCGAAGCCTTCTCGTGTGGTGTCCAAAACGTATCAATATCGTCAATGGGGGGCGGTAATTGACCGCGTGTGTTGCGACGCATACGCGTCGCGTTTTGTTGGTGGCTAGTGAATAAGTACTGCGCCTGCTCGTCCGTGTCAGCCGCTACCACGTTTACCCCCACCATGGCGTGCGACTTAGCGAGTTGGGTCGATGGTTTGAACAGGCTTTTATAGGCTTGCATCGCCTGCAACAGGTAATCAGGGGCAAAGTGCGAAGCAAAAGCGTAAGGCAGGCCAAAGTGTGCGGCAAGCTGAGCGCCATACATGCTCGAGCCCAAAATCCAAATCGGCACATGTAAGCCGGCGCCGGGGATGGCTTTGACAGCTTGCCCTGGTTGAATATCATCGAAATAATGTTGCAGTTCTTGCACGTCTTGAGGAAACTGATCTGAGTTGCCCAACAGATCCCGACGCAACGCGCGCGCTGTGAGTTGGTCCGTGCCAGGTGCACGACCCAGGCCCAAATCAATACGATCCGGGAACAGCGCTGCCAACGTACCAAACTGCTCGGCAATCACAAGCGGCGCATGGTTAGGCAACATGACCCCGCCCGAGCCGACCCGAATGGTTTTTGTGCCCGCAGCGACATAGCCTACGATCACGGCGGTGGCTGAGCTCGCATTGCCGATCATGTTGTGATGTTCTGCCAGCCAATAGCGCGTATAGCCCCAGCGTTCGGCATGTTGAGCCAGATCTCGAGAGTTATGCAAGGCGTCCGAGGCGGTAAAGCCTTGTGGAATCGGCGAAAGGTCTAGAATCGAGTAAGGGATGCTCATCTGTTTCTCTTGGCTGTTTGCGCGGGTTATGCTTATGGCTACTCAGCGTGCACGTATAAATTCGTAGCAAATCATAAACCTATTAGGAGCGCAACATGCGTGAAGTCTGGATAACTGGGGCTGCCCGTACCGCAATTGGTGATTTTGGCGGTGGCCTAAAAGATGTTGCCCCCATTGATTTGGGCGCAACGGTGGTCAAAGCGGTGTTGCAGCGGTCTGGTGTCGATGGCTCGCAAGTTGGGCATTTGGCTTTTGGTCATGTGATTCACACCGAGCCGCGCGATATGTATTTGTCGCGGGTGGTAGCCATTAATGGTGGCTTGCCACAAAGCTCGGCAGCGTTTAACGTCAACCGCCTGTGCGGTTCGGGTTTGCAGGCGATTGTGTCGAGCGCCCAGTCGATTTTGCTGGGCGACACTGAGATGGCGATTGGCGGTGGCGCCGAATCCATGAGCCGTGCTGGCTATTTGTCGCAAACCCAGCGCTTTGGTGCTCGCATGGGCGATTCGGTCATGCTCGACATGATGACGGGCGCCCTAAGCGATCCTTTTGGTCGTATGCACATGGGCGTGACCGCCGAAAACGTGGCCAACCAATTTGGTATCTCGCGTGCGGCTCAAGATGCGTTAGCAACCGAGTCGCATCGTCGCGCCATCCATGCTCAAAAAGAAGGCCGTTTTGACGACCAGATCGTGCCCGTTGTGATCAAAACCCGCAAAGGTGAAGTCGAGTTCAAAGTCGACGAGCATCCTCGTGCTGATGTCTCTGTTGAAGGCCTCGCCGCTTTGCGCCCGGTGTTCGTGAAAGAAAACGGTACGGTGACGGCTGGCAACGCCTCTGGCATTAACGATGGCGCTGCCGCGGTGATGATGATGAGCGGCGAAGCCCTTAAGTCAAGCGGTGCCAAGCCGCTTGCGCGCTTGGTGGCCTATGCCCATGCGGGAGTAGATCCAAAAATTATGGGGATTGGCCCTGTACCTGCCACCCAGGCAGTCATGAAGCGTGCCGGTTTAACCGTTGACCAAATGGACGTCATCGAAGCCAACGAGGCGTTTGCTGCACAAGCATGTGCTGTCGCCCAAGAGCTCAAGCTTGATCCTGCGCGCCTCAACCCTAACGGCAGTGGTATTTCGCTGGGTCACCCTGTCGGCGCAACGGGTGCCATCATCACCACTAAAGCGATCTACGAATTGCACCGCACTGGCGGTCGTTATGCGCTAGTCACAATGTGTATCGGTGGCGGCCAAGGGATTGCAGCTATCTTCGAAAGAGCCTGAGAAGACTAAGAAGCGCAGGCGTTTGTGTTGTCTGTGCGTCTGAGATTTTTGTAGCGGTGCAAATAAGACAGTGGAAGCTGTCTTATTTTTTTGAGTACACCACGCACTCATGACTGATCGCCGCTGCAACTCAGCATTGCCCCAGTTCAGCAATGGACACCACTTGATTTGCGGCAATCACTAAGTGGTCTAGCAAAGCGATGTCCACTACCGCTAACGACTGCTTGAGTTGCTGCGTCAACTCAATATCCGCGCGGCTTGCTTTGGCCCACCCCGAGGGGTGGTTGTGCGCCAAAATCACTGCCGCAGCGTGGTGTGCTAAGCCAGCCTTGACTAGCTCTCGTGGATAGATCGTCGTCTCGGTC
Organism: uncultured Alcaligenaceae bacterium; assembly: GCA_937952975.1. Lineage (GTDB taxonomy): Bacteria > Pseudomonadota > Gammaproteobacteria > Burkholderiales > Burkholderiaceae_B > Zwartia. Next base: position 4,194 of record CALFXX010000142.1, on the reverse strand, counting down.
AGCGTACCGTGAGAAATCTCAATGGTCTGAATCAGGCGATGCTGATTATCTAAAAATAGTGCAATGCAACGCTCGATCGACGCGTGCCCGAGTAGGGCTGTGCAATATGCGCGGACTTGCGCAGGATTCTTAAGCGAGCAGTCGCGCTTGAGATCTTCCTCGAGCGCACGTTGGGCCAGCGCCGAAATGGCGGATAACTGGCAAATTCTGGCATCGCCCAAGCCGCAGACCCCGCGAAGTTCGTTGATATTGGCACTTAAAAGGGGTCTGACGCCGCCGAATTTAGCCAACAGGGTATGCGCCAAATCGACTGCATTTTGGCCGCGTGTACCTGTGCCTAAAATCAGCGCGAGCAGTTCGGCATCGGTGAGGGCGCAGGGGCCAGCTTGCATCAGGCGCTCGCGCGGCCGTTGGTTTAAAGGGATCGTGTCGCGCAGGGTCATCTCGAAGGCTCTAAAATAGGCGTTTTGCCAAGCCTGATACGGTGACAGATTTTGAATGATCAAACGACAAACGTTCCGCCCGTTGTCCGTGCGGACTCTTACCTGACCTTGCACTATCGCATTGTTCTTGAAAGTGGCCCGGCGGCCGGTTCGACCTTTATGGATACCTTTACTGGCCGTCCAGCCACCCTGCAGCTTGGGGGCGGGCAGTGGTCGCCCGGTATGGAGACCCCCCTGCTCGGGCATCCTGAAGGCGATTGCTTCAGTTACACGCTCAAACCTCAAGACGCTTATGGCGATCGCAACCCTGACCTGATTCAGCGTGTATCACGTGCGATGCTCAATGAAAACGCGGGCGCGGATGCGGGCTTTACCCCAGGTGATATGGTCGAATTCACGGCGCCTAATGGTGGCCGCTACTCAGGCGTCTTGAAAGAAATTAGCGACGATAGTGCTTTATTCGATTTCAATCATCCCCTGGCGGGTATCACGTTACGTGTCGATATCGATTTGCTAGGGGTGTTGTGATGACAGCGGTCGCGCACGTGGATTTAAAAGATCTTCCAAGCCAAAACGCAGAGATTTTGCTGGCGCAGCCGCGTGGTTTTTGCGCAGGTGTTGATCGTGCGATTGATATCGTTGAGCGCGCGCTTGAGCTGCATGGCGCGCCCATTTACGTGCGACACGAAATCGTGCACAACCGTTATGTGGTTGAAGATTTACGCAACAAAGGTGCGATCTTTATCGACGAGCTTGAGCAAGTGCCACCTCGCGGTATCGTTGTGTTTTCTGCGCATGGCGTCTCAAAGGCTGTGCGTCAAGAGGCAGAAGAGCGCGGGCTGCAAGTGTTTGATGCCACATGTCCCCTTGTGACCAAAGTGCATATCGAGGTCGAGCGCATGCGTGCGTCTGGTCGCGAAATCATCATGATCGGTCACAAAGGGCACCCCGAGGTCGAAGGCACAATCGGGCAAGCCAAAGACGGGATGTTTCTGGTTGAAACGGTTCAAGATGTTGAGGCACTTCAGGTCACGAACCCCGAGCAACTGGCGTTTGTCACGCAAACGACCTTATCGGTGGATGATGCCGCCGCCGTGGCTACGGCGTTGCGCACCAAATATCCCTCAATCATCGAGCCTAAAAAAAGTGATATCTGCTACGCCACACAAAATCGCCAGGATGCTGTCAAGGTGATGACCCTTGAGTCAGATCTTGTTTTGGTGGTGGGTAGTGCAAACAGTTCAAATTCAAACCGGTTGCGCGAAGTCGCCGAACGTAAGGGCATACCTGCGTACCTGATTGATGGCGCAGAATCGATTGACCCAACATGGTTGGTTGGTCGTAGTCGCATTGGCATTACGGCGGGTGCCTCGGCGCCTGAATTGCTCGTGCAACAAGTGATTGAACGCTTAAAGGCGTTAGGTGCAATTTCGGTGCGCACCCTTGAGGGCTTGCATGAAAATGTATCGTTCCCTTTGCCGAAAGGCTTGTCACGTAAGGTCGCTGAGTGAACCAAGTTCACCAGGCAAGGAAGGTTAAATGACGCAGTCTTTCGTTTCTTTGACCGCAAAGCAAGTGATGCAAGATGCACCGGTTATTCCGGTCATCGTGTTACAGCACGTTGCTCAGGCCGTGCCGTTGGCGCGAGCCTTGGTGGCAGGTGGCATACGGATGCTTGAGATCACCTTGCGTACCGCCGTTGCACTTGACTGCATGCGTGCAATCTGTGCCGAGGTGCCCGAAGCGATTGTGGGTGCCGGCACAGTATGCAATGCACGTGATGTAGATCATTGTCTTGAAGCAGGTGCGCGTTTTGCTGTGAGCCCTGGCTATACAACGCAGTTGGGGGCTGCCTGCCGCGAGCGTAATTTACCGTTACTGCCGGGCGTTGCCACTGCAAGTGAAATCATGCAGGCGCAAAATGATGGCTATACCGACTTGAAGTTTTTTCCGGCGCTTCAAGCCGGCGGTATCGCGATGCTTAAAGCCCTGTACGGTCCTTTCTCGCACATTCAATTTTGTCCGACGGGTGGTATCACCGCACAAAATGCTGTTGATTTTTTAGCGTTGCCCAATGTGGTCTGTGTAGGTGGTTCGTGGTTAGTACCGGCAGACGCGTTGGCTCAGGCTGATTACACGCGCATTGAAAATCTGGCGCGGCAGGCTAAGCAATTTGCTGTCTGACTTGCTGTGCGGTTGGTAAACACGCGACCGCACCCCACTGTTGCACCGCTAACGAGGCCGCCACATTGGCGTAGCGGGCAGCCGTTACCAAATCGTCGCCTAAGGATAGGCGCGCTAGGATGTTGCCGCAAAAGCAATCGCCTGCACCCGTCGCGTCAACTGAATTGACTGGATGACCAGGAATCAATACTGACTCATACTGAGCTTGCCCGCCTTTACCGCTTGCGGGTACGCGCTGCTCACTGACCAACGCGCCATTGGGCCCAAGCTTGAGAACAACACGCAGCGCACCCTGGTCATGCGACCAGCGCACAATCGCCTCAGGTTCTGTTATCCCAGTGAGCGCGATCATATCTTCGAGGCTAGGTAAAAATAAGTCACAACGATTCATTGTGTTGGCGATATGGATGCGCGCCCGTTCAATCGACCAAAGCTTAAGTCTTAGATTTGAATCAAAAGATACTAACGTGCGCATTCTGCGAGCGATATCGAGCGCGGCAAAAACGGTGTTACAGGCTTGTTCAGAAATTGCGAGTGAGATGCCCGATACATGCAGCCATTTTGCGCGTCCGATGAGTGCAGTCGGGGTGCCCGAGAGCCAGTTGACGTTCATCTTGCTGGCTGCCGAGTCTGCGCGCCGGTAGCTAAAGGCATGGCCATTGGGGCCATGGGTCACGAAATAAATGCCGGTCGGGGCATGACCATCTATTTCGATACCTTCGGTATTGACGCCCTCTGCATGCCAAAGGTGACGCAATTGTTGTGCAAAAAGATCATCGCCCAAGCGCGTGAGGTAGGCTGTACGCACCCCCGCTCGAGCCGCAGCGATGATGGCGTTACTGGTATCGCCTCCAAAACCTTGCAAATATTGTGGCTGTTCGGGCGAGGTTTGGTTGAACTCAACCATCGCCTCACCCAAAGAAACTACATCAATATTTTTTTCGTGACGTGTTGTAGCTAAGGTCATTTAGGTTGTGTGAGTAATGCGTCTTGATAAAACCGTGCGACCTCGTTAAACAGACTAAATCGTTTGACTTCGTTCATGATGCCATGAGTACCTTCGCTGAGCATCACCAGCTTTTTGCTAGGCGAATTGCTCAATAACGGAAACAATGTTTCTGCCATGTACGGTGGTGTGTCCGCATCCCACTCGGCCAAAATTAGCAGCGTGGGTACAGTCAGTAATTTTGGGTCAAAGGCAGGTTTGCCAGCACTCCAGAATAAACGACTGTCTTGCACGCTACCGTTTGGCGCACGAACATATTTTGGATTGGCTTGTGCGCCTACTGGATCCGAGGCAAAAGTAGCGTCTGCCCAGGCATCAAACCACTCTTTCGGTTGCGGGTCTCGGCCGGGTTGAACGCCCGTATTCTTGCGTTTAAACGCCGCTTCGATCGTGACGGTACGGTAAGCACCCAAGGCGCCGCCCGAGTCAGTTAAAGACGCGGTTTTGCGTAACCAGACGGGGGCGTACAGAACTAGTCGATTAACCTTGTCGGCGTGGCGAGTGGTGTACAAGGCGGTAATGGCCGTACCCCATGAGATCGGAAGAGCACACGTCTGAACT
>CALFXX010000141.1 GCA_937952975.1 uncultured Alcaligenaceae bacterium | reverse complement strand
TGCTGGGTTAACACTTCAAGAGCGTTTGAAAGGTTCAGATCGTAGGGCACATTTGCCAGGTCTTGCGCTGCGACATAGGTGATCGCAATGCTCATCGGCCACAGCAGAAAAAGCGGCGCGAGCATCCAGTCCAGCACTTCGCCCAATAATGAACGCCGAGCCGCACGTTCGCTTAAATTAGCGTCGAGATCCACCACGCGATCGAACGTTTCACGCTGAGGTGGTGCATCAGAAGTATGCGTTGAGGAGGTTGAAGAGGGTGCTGACAAGCCCAGGATCGCTTATGTATTTGCGTTGGGCGGGGTGTGTTCACGTTCAAGGCAGTAGCCCAACCCGCGCACGGTCGCAATTTTTACACCGCTCTCTTCGAGTTTTTTTCGTAACCGGTGAATGTAGACCTCGATCGCATTTGAGCTGACCTCATCACCCCATTCGCACAAGTGATCAACGATTTGAGCTTTGCTAACCATCCGACCGCTGCGTGTTAACAATATTTCTAGCAAGCTGACCTCGCGCGCTGACAAATCGAGTGTTTGATTTCCTACCATTGCTACGCGACCCGTCTGATCAAATTCGAGTTTGCCGTGGCGCAAGATTGTTGAGCCACCGCCCGCGCCCCGACGAGCGAGCGCGCGTACGCGCGCCTCAAGTTCTGAAAGGGAGAAGGGCTTGGCCATATAGTCATCTGCACCAAGATCAAGCCCTTTGACGCGCTGCTCAATGCTGTCGGCCGCAGTCAAAATGAGCACGGGCAGACGTGACTGGCGTGCCCGCAGTTTGCTTAACACTTCAAGTCCGCTCATGCGCGGCAATCCGAGATCAAGAATTAGAAGATCAAATTCTGTGGAAAGCAGGGCTGCATCGGCGGCGACCCCGTCGCTCACTGCGTCAACCGCATAGCCACTGTGGCGCAGCGAGCGCGTCAGGCCATCGGTCAAAATGCTATCGTCTTCTGCGATGAGAATACGCATGGTTTAAATGAGCCTGATGACACAAAAGAGAGTCTATTCTGTCATAGCATCTAGGATCTGCCTACAACGCGATCAGTAGATGGGTGTAAACCCTAATATATTGAGGTGTTGTATATAAACCCTTGTAATACTGTTTATTTGTACAGTACAATCATTTTATTGATTTTTACCTTAAGGATTTGTCATGGACGAAAAAGCCCTAAAAGCCGGCACCCCCGAAAAAGCAAAGGCGCTGGTTGCAGCACTTGCTCAAATCGAAAAGCAGTTCGGCAAAGGATCCGTGATGCGCTACGGCGATAACGAGGTCGAACATGACATTCAGGTCGTTTCGACCGGGTCCCTTGGCTTAGATATTGCGCTGGGTGTTGGGGGCTTACCTCGCGGGCGAGTCATTGAGATTTACGGTCCTGAGTCTTCGGGTAAAACGACACTGACCTTGCAAGTGATCGCTGAAATGCAGAAGGTGGGTGGCACCTGCGCGTTTATCGATGCTGAACACGCCCTTGACGTGCAATATGCCTCAAAACTAGGCGTCAATCTGACTGATCTGCTGATTTCTCAGCCAGATACGGGTGAGCAGGCTCTTGAAATTACCGATGCTCTGGTGCGCTCGGGTTCAGTCGATTTAATTGTGATCGACTCGGTCGCAGCGCTGACCCCAAAAGCTGAAATCGAAGGCGAAATGGGTGATTCGCTGCCTGGTCTGCAGGCACGTTTGATGAGTCAGGCGTTGCGCAAACTTACTGCCAGTATCAAGCGCACGAATTGCATGGTGATCTTTATTAACCAGATTCGTATGAAAATTGGCGTGATGTTCGGCAACCCCGAAACAACCACCGGCGGTAATGCACTTAAGTTTTACGCCTCGGTGCGTCTGGATATTCGCCGAATTGGCGGAATCAAAAAGGGTGACGAAGTCGTGGGTAACGAAACCCGCGTCAAGGTCGTAAAAAACAAAATCGCTCCGCCGTTTAAGCAAGCTGAATTTGACATCATGTACGGGGCAGGTATTTCGCGCGAAGGCGAAATCATTGACCTGGGCGTTGTTGCCGGTATCGTTGACAAGGCAGGTGCATGGTTTAGTTACAACGGCGACCGTATCGGTCAGGGCAAAGATAATGTGCGCGAGTATCTGCGCGAACATCCTGCGATGGCCGTTGAAATTGAAAATCGCGTGCGTGAAAAGCTTGGCGTGGTCGCCCGTACACCGTCGGTAGCCGATGCAGCGGCAAGCGCTGCCTCAGCGCCGAAAGCGGCTTCGAGCAAAGCGTCAAAGGCGATCGCAGCAGAACCCGACTCAGACGATGATCTTTAATTCTTCAGTGTTTTCAAGGCACAGAGTCAAGCGTCGTTGTGTCTTGATCAATGGCTCACATAATGGTGGGTAATTGGACTACTGCTCTGCTGACTTTGCAATGGTGGGTCATTGAACGAATGCTGTGCTGACTTTGCATATATGTAACGATATTTGCGCCTATTCAACGATATGGATGATGAATTCGAGTCGGTGCGACCAGCCACCGGCGAAGCTAAACCGCGGTCCGGCCTGTCCCTCAGGGCTCGGGCCGTTGGTTTGCTGTCGCGGCGCGAGCACAGCCGTGTCGAACTGAGTCGTAAGCTTGCGACTCACGCCCAGAGCCCTGACGAGCTTAATGCGCTACTCGATGCATTAGCGATAGAAGGTTGGCAGTCAGACGAGCGCTTCGTTCAGGGGCTTGTGCATCGCAAAGCGAGCCAACAAGGTTTAGCCAAAATTGCTCAAGAACTCACTCAACAAGGCATCGGGGCTGCGCAGGTGGCTCAGGTGCGACTCGAGCTCAAAGATTCTGAGCTAGAGCGCGCGCAAGGTGTTTGGCAAAAAAAGTTCAGCCGAAACAGTTCGCCACCAAGTCCGTCTGAATATGCTCGCCAGGGGCGGTTTTTAGCTTCTCGGGGGTTTTCACATGATGTGATTCACCGAGTCCTCAAAAATCCGCCCGAATTCGACTGCTAATCCCGGATCAACGGTCGCGTCGGCGTCGACGAAGTACCGACCAAGCGCCCAACAAGCCCATAGCAAGCACCCACCAAGCACACACCAAGCACACACCAAGCACACACCAAGCACACACCAAGCACACACCAAGCGCTTTGTTTCTCTGCGTTGCGCGGTTCGCAGAACCTCTGGGTGATCTGCCTTTGTTGAGCTATACTTTTATGCTTTGTTGCACCGTGTCATTTGACAACCTGATTCTGTATGCCTTTGCCGTTGCCCGCCTATCCTCGCAAGCCAATGCACAACCGCTCAATACAGGTTCACTCCTTTGAGCGCGAAGACGGTCTTTGGGATGTCGAAGCTGAACTGATCGATTCGAAAGGTTTTAGCTATACCAAGCGTGATGGCACCGAGCAAAAAGTCGGGCAAGCTTTTCACCACATGCACTTGCGAATCACGATTGACAGCAGTTTCACCATTCAGGATGCGATGGCAGCGTACGATGCCTCTCCGTTTGGCGAGACCTGCACCTCAATTGCCGGCGAATACCGTGATTTGATTGGCATGAACCTGCTTAAAAGCTTTAGGCAGCAGGTTAAAGAGCGTTTTAGCCGTACTGCTGGCTGTACCCACATGACCGAATTAGCGGCGGTCTTGCCCACGGCAGCTGTGCAAACGATGTCTGGTCAACGGCGTAATGCTGCTGACCCAACTAAACGGCCTTATCAGCTGGGTGGCTGTACGGCGTGGCGTCTTGACGGTCCGATTACGAAAGAGCATTATCCGCAGTGGTATGTGGCACCTGAAGGCGCCGCGACTGAAATATCTAACAAATAGTCGATTCAAACCGCGCAAGCCATTTGAATCACCGTAGTTTTTGCATGTTTTATCTTTTTTAACGTTCAGGATTCCTATGAAAATCCACGAGTATCAGGGCAAAGAGTTGCTGCGTCAGTTTGGTGTGGTCGTGCCACGTGGCATCCCCGTATTTAGTGTTGACGAAGCGGTTGCTGCCGCGCAAAAACTAGGTGGCCCAGTTTGGGTCGTTAAAGCACAGATTCATGCGGGTGGGCGCGGCAAAGGCGGTGGTGTCAAGCTGGCCCGCTCAATCGAAGAAGTTCGCAAAATTTCTGGCGAAATTCTTGGCATGCAACTGATCACGCACCAAACAGGCCCTCAAGGGCAAAAAGTACGTCGCCTATTGATCGAAGAAGGCGCCGATATCAAAAAAGAGTACTACGTTGGTATCGTGACCGATCGTGCGACACAGCGTGTGTGCGTGATGGCCTCAAGCGAAGGCGGGATGGACGTTGAAGAAGTGGCTGAACACCACCCTGAAAAAATTCTAAAGGTTTTTGTTGACCCCGGTGCTGGCCTGACCGACACCGAAGCACAAACGCTTGCGCGTGGCATTGGTGTGCCCGAAGCTTCGGTCGTGAAAGCTGCAGGCGAGTTTCAAAAGCTTTATAAGGCGTACTGGGACACCGACGCTTCACTGGCCGAAATCAACCCATTGATCTTGACGGGCAACGGCGACATCATTTCGCTTGATGCCAAATTTAATTTTGATCCCAATGCGTTGTTTCGCCATCCTGAAATCGTTGCGTACCGCGATCTCGACGAAGAAGATCCAGCCGAAATTGAAGCTAGCAAGCACGAGTTGGCCTACATTCAGCTTGATGGCAACATCGGCTGCTTAGTCAATGGGGCAGGGCTTGCAATGGCAACGATGGATGCCATCAAATTGTTTGGTGGCGAACCTGCTAACTTTCTTGATGTCGGTGGCAGTGCCACGGCAGAGCGTGTGACCGAAGCATTCAAGATCATGCTTAGCAACAAAGGCACCAAGGCCATTTTGGTCAATATTTTTGGCGGAATCATGCGCTGCGATGTAATTGCACAGGGTGTGATTACAGCGTGTAAAGCGGTCAATTTGAGCGTGCCATTAGTGGTTCGCATGAAAGGTACCAACGAAGAGTTGGGCAAGAAAATGCTAGCGGATTCGGGTCTGCCTATTATCAGCGCCGACACAATGGCTGATGCCGCAACCCGCGTTGTCGCGGCGGCTAAATAATTCTGCCAGGGATACTGATATGTCGATTCTGATTAATAAAGATACAAAAGTTATTACACAGGGTATTACCGGTAAAACGGGTCAATACCATACGCGTACCTCGCGTGCCTATGCCAACGGCGAAGCTGCTTTTGTAGCGGGTGTGCACCCTAAAAAAGCCGGCGAAAATTTTGAAGGGATTCCAATTTTTGCCTCAGTCAAAGATGCGAAGGCAGAGACGGGTGCCAACGTTTCCGTGATTTATGTGCCTCCTGCAGGGGCGGCTGCCGCAATCTGGGAAGGTATTGAAGCTGAACTGGATTTGGTGATTTGTATCACTGAAGGCATTCCTGTCCGCGACTTGCTTGAAATCAAGTACCGCATGGCGCAGATCAACAGCAAAACACTGTTGCTCGGTCCCAACTGCCCTGGTTTGATTACACCTGATGAAATCAAGATTGGCATCATGCCAGGTCACATTCACCGTAAGGGTCGTGTCGGCATTGTGAGCCGCTCGGGTACCCTGACGTACGAAGCCGTGGCACAAGTGACTGAACTTGGTTTGGGTCAGTCGAGCGCAGTCGGTATCGGTGGCGATCCAATTAACGGCTTGAAGCACATCGATGTGCTCAAATTGTTTAACGAAGATCCTGACACCGATGCAGTCATCATGATCGGCGAAATCGGTGGTCCTGATGAAGTGAATGCCGCGTTGTGGGCGAAAGAGAACATGAAAAAGCCGATGGTTGGCTTTATTGCTGGTGTCACAGCGCCTGCGGGTAAACGGATGGGTCATGCGGGTGCACTGATTTCTGGTGGCGCCGACACGGCCGACGCTAAGCTTGAGATCATGGAAGCGTGCGGAATCCGCACAACCAAAAATCCTTCTGAAATGGGCAAGCTGTTGAAATCAGTTCTCTAGATTTCAACGTCTCAAGTACCAAACGCCGGCCTGCTTTTATAGCAGGTCGGTTTTTTTTGCTGTCCGTGTTCAAATTAGACTATTCGAACTATTTTGGATGTCATCGATGACAACGCCACAACCCTCGCCACCGCAACGCGGTCAAACAATTCTGCAACGTCTCTTGTTGCTTGCAGTAATCGGGATTGTTGCCAGCGTGATTTTTAATTACCTTCGCTAAAGGCTGTCTTCACTTGATACCTCGCCATTTAACGATTGCCACGCGCGCGAGTCGGCTTGCCCTTTGGCAGGCAGAGCATGTGCAGTCTCGCTTACGCCTTCTGTATCCAGAGATGCAGGTCGAGTTACTGAAATTAAGCACCCGTGGCGACGAGATTTTGGATCGCAGCCTGTCAAAGGTTGGCGGTAAAGGTCTGTTTGTTAAAGAACTTGAAAATGCTTTGCTTGATGGCAGGGCTGATTTAGCGGTGCACTCGCTTAAAGACATGCCAGTTGACATGCCCGAGCTTTTTGAACTGTCAACCATTTTGACGCGTGCAGATTGTCGCGACGCCTTCGTTTCAAATCATTTTGAGACGCTGGCCGCTTTGCCTGAGGGGGCTGTGGTCGGTACCTCAAGCCTGAGGCGCGAGGCGCAGTTGCGTGCCCGGTTTCCAAAGCTCAAGATTGAACCTTTACGTGGCAATTTAGATACCCGTCTGGCCAAATTGGATGGCGGGCATTACGCTGCGATTATTTTGGCCGCTGCAGGGCTTGAGCGCCTAGGCTTGGCGCAGCGGATTCGCCATCGTCTGACAGTAGAAGATTCTTTGCCCGCCGCGGGGCAAGGTGCCCTGGGCATTGAGATCTTGAAACAACGCGCTGAACTGCTCGACATTCTAGCGCCGCTCTCGTGTCACGAAACAACCGCTTGTGCGTTAGCCGAGCGAACTGTGTCACGGGCTTTGGGTGGCTCTTGCCAGGTGCCCTTGGCGGCCTACGCCTCAATACAAGGGCCGCAGTTAACCATTCAGGCACTGGTTGCCACCCCAGACGGTACCACCATGTATCGCGCACAGGCGAGTGGGTTGGTGTCAGAAGCGTTAAGTCTGGGCCTAAGGGTTGCCCAAGATTTGCGCGATCAAGGGGCCGCAGTGATATTGGCGGATCTGGCCGTAACAGCTGAGCCGAACACCCCTTAGGGCGCATGACACAAGCGCACCCCACCGCAATCCTGACGCGACCTGCTGGGCGCAATACAGCACTCGTACAGGTTTTGACTCAGAGGGGCTGGCCCATACTTGAATGCCCGGCGCTCGAGATTCAGTCTGTTCCCTTGCAGGCTCAGCACAAGCCTCTGCCCCGACCTGATGCGTTTGATTTGGTGGTTTTTGTGAGCCGCGCAGCGGTGGCAGGTTACAAGCACCAATTGCCTAACGGTTACGCGTGGCCTCAAGGCCTACAGGCTGCCTGTATGGGGCCTGTGACGGCGGGTGCGATCCAGCGTGCCTTTGGTGCTGATCTGACGGTTTTGCATCCGCAGGGTGCAGCCTCACAAGACTCTGAGGCGCTTTGGCCACTGATTCTTGCTCAAAAGACCTTGCCACGCAGTGTCTTGATTTTGCGTGGGCAAGACGGACGCGAGTGGCTGAGCCAGAAACTTATTGCCTTGGGCATTGCTGTAACTGTGCAGCAAACCTATCAGCGTGAGGTGGCTTCCTGGTCAGAGCCCCTTTGTGGGTCTTTGCGGGCATTGGCAGCCGCACAGGCGCAGGTGGTTTGGCTGTTGACCAGCGGCCACGGTGCCGAGGCCATCGTGCAAAAGATGAAGGCGCTTGAACTGTTGCCATGGTTTGAACGTTCTGCGTTTGTCTTGACCCACGAGCGCTTGCGCCCCGTTCTAGGCAAAGCCCTTGGTCGTGAGTTCGCGCAGCTCTGCCACGCCGTCGCCAGCCCTGAAGATGAGGCAATTGTGTTGTGTTTTGATCAAATTGTTCACCAGCTCAAACAGACTTAATGTATTGAAAATGCACGTTTAAGCGGAGCAACGACTACAATACGGTTATGACAGAAACTATCTCTTCGTCCCAGCCATCAGCACAAGCCGAACAGGCAAAGCAAGTCGCGGCCTCTGCTGGCTCAAGCTCTGATTACCCTTCGCGGTCGCGGCGTAAAAACACGGGCCCCTCGTGGTCAGTGACCTTGATGCTTGTTTTTTTGTTGCTTGCCGTCGTGATTGGGGCAGGGGCCTGGTTTTCGCAAAAGCGTTTTGATAGCGCCGGGCGCGAAGTCGCCACGCAAGTGCAGGGTTTTACCGCTCAATTGATTGAAACCAAACGAGAGGCCAAACTGGCGCTCAGTTTGGTCGAGTCGCAGGCCAAACTGATTGTTGACCTTCAGCAGTCACTCGCCGAATCTAAAAGTCAGTTTGAGGTGCTTGAAGAGGCCTGGGCAACGTTCAATAAGGGCATGGAGGACTCGATGCTTGCGAACGATATTGATCGCCTTGTCACCTTGGCAAACCAGCAGCTGCGTTTGGCGAGCAATGTCAATAACGCGGTGATGGCACTTGAAACGGCCTTGTCAACGCTCGTGCGTGCCGATCGTCCACGTTTTGCTGCCGTTCAACGTGCGATTAGTGCAGACCTTGACCGCTTGCGTTCGGTGCCTCTGGTTGACATCAGTGCGCTGTCGGTGCGGCTTGAAACACTTGCAACGTTACTTGTACGTGCGCCTTTGCTGGTACCAGATGCGGCTGTCCCCAAGGTCGCTGCGATTTCTGTAGCTGTCCCGCAAACCACACAAGCCAGCTCAGTGCAGTCTGATGCTGCTCAAACGGGTGTTGCACCTACTGTTGAGGCGACACAAGCGGGTGCATCGGCAAAGATTGTGGTCGATGCCACGACTAACCAAGCCTGGTGGGATCTTGCCTGGCAAAAGGCTGTGGTGTGGTCTAAAGCAGTGGCTGTATTTGCTGCCAAAGAATTAGCGAGTGTCGTGAGTATTCAGCGCGTGACGGATGCCAGCGCATTACTGATGTCACCCGAGCAAGGCAGTCAACTACGCGCCAATTTGCGTACGCGTGTACTGACTGCTCAGATGGCGTTGTTGATGCACCAGCCTTCGGTCTGGCGCGCTGAACTCTCTAGTATCGAGGCCTCTGTTATTGCACGTTACGATCCCAAGGCCGTTGATACCGTTGCAGCCCTTCGTCTGGTGCACGAGCTGGCGACTGTGCCGGTCACGGCAGCGTTGCCTGACATGAGCGATAGCATCGCCGCACTTGAAGCTGTGCGTTTGCAAGAGTCCAATAACAAAAGCGAGGATTAAGTATGCGTACTTGGTTCTGGACGCTGCTCTTGACAACCGTTGCCGTGGTGCTGGCTGTTGCGCTTCGAGAAAATACCGGTCAAGTGTTGATTATGTTGAACACGTGGCGCATACAGGTTTCGTTTGCATTTGCAGTCCTCGCGCTCGTTGCGAGCTTTATCTTCCTGTACGTTGCTTTGCGTGTGTTGGCTTGGTTTACAGGAATCCCCATGCGGGTGCGAGCCTGGCATGGTCGCAGGCAGGTTAGGCGTGATCACGAATTGCTCGAACAAGGCTGGACCGAATTGCTTGAAGGGCGCTATTCCAACGCCGAAAAAGATCTGACTAAACTCTTTGATCAAACGCGCAGTGCTAATCGTCAAGTGTTAGCGGGCTTATCTGCTGCGCGTGCGGCACATGCGTTGGGCGAGTACCTGAGGCGAGACAACTTACTCGCGCTCGCCAAAGACAGGGCGGGCCAAGACACTGGCTTAACCGAGGCAGTTGCCACGGCTGCGGCGGATTTATATCTAGAGCAAGGTCTGGCTCAGCAAGCGCTCGATGTGCTGTTGCCGCTGCAGCAAGCCGGTGCCCGTCACGTGCATACTCTGCGTTTGTTATTGCGCGCTTATCGCCAGTTGGGTCGTTCAGATCAAGTGTTCGTGTTGGCGCGCACGCTCAGTCGGCGCAAAGCTTTGCCAGCAATCGAGGCGCGCGCCTTGATCGAAACTGCGGCAGCAGCGCGCCTGCGTGAAACTTTACATTCAGGCGACTGGCAAAAAATCTGGAAAGACCTTAAATCTGACGAGCGGATACTGCCAGAGGTTGCCTTGGCCGGCGCCGTCGCATTTGAGGCGTCGGGTCAGCCGCAAGAGGCCTCAAAGATTCTCGAGGCTGCGCTTGAAAACGCACTTGATCCTCGTTTGCTAGAAGCCTATGCACGGTGCGAACCCGCTCAGGTGGCTCGCAGGCTCGAAAAAACCGAAGGCTGGTTGCAAAAGAATCCTGAAGCACCTGAGTTGTTGACGACCTTAGGTAATCTTTGTTTGTCGGGTCAGTTATGGGGCCAGGCCGAGTTATACCTGACGCGTAGCTTGGCGCGCCGCAGCGATGCGCGTGTGCACGCTTTGCTCGCAAGTTTGTTCGACAAACTCGAGCGTCCACAAGAAGCCGCCACGCAGTGGCGTCTGGCAACCGCGGTTAGTACGACCTTGCCTGTCTTATTGGCTGATTCTCATTTGCCTGTTGCAGACGTTGAGTCAGACCCCGGTGTGTTTCATGCCGAGGGGCTGGCCTATTTAACGGATAGTGGGTTTCCGGTTGATTGGGCGCAAGGTTCGTCTGGTTCAAGTGCACCCTACGCTGGCACCGATGATAAACGCGCTTCGGCGACAAGTTCGTTTACACCCTCACCGCCCAGTGACTTTGATGAGTACTTTGATAGCGCCCCGATTGCGCACCTGGCCGAGCCAGCTGCCGTTTCAGGATACGCCGGGCTCAAAACGGGCGCAGAAACTTCAAGCTCGTCTGTCGCGCCGGTAAGCTCAGTGAGCGGCGAGCACACGAGTCCCTCAACAGCTCCGCTTGCCTCAGAGCATGGTCACTCGACACAATCAATTTCGCCAACGGCTTCAAGCACAGGCGATCATACAAAAAGCTAATTCGTCACTTTAAAGATCAGGATGTAAACATGAGTCAGTATGCAGTAGAAGCACCAAGTATCGTTGGGCTGCCGATTGTCGGTAGCGATGAGTTGTTTCCGGTTCGCCGCGTCTATTGTGTCGGCCGTAACTATGCCGAGCACGCAAAAGAAATGGGCTTCACCGGTCGTGAAGATCCTTTCTTTTTCTGTAAGCCCGCTGACGCGCTCGTATCGATACCCGCTGGGCAGCCAGGCAAAATTCGTTACCCCTCTAAAACGGCTAACCTGCATTACGAAATGGAGTTGGTTGTTGCGCTGGGCAGTGGTGGCGTCGATATCCCCGTTGAACAAGCCAACGACTGCGTTTTTGGTTACGCACTTGGCCTTGACATGACCCGCCGTGATTTGCAAAACGAATGCAAAAAGCAAGGCCGCCCCTGGGAAATTGGTAAAGGCTTTGATGAGTCAGGCCCGATCGGTCCGATTCACCCACGCGCACTCACAGGGACCTTGTCACAAGGCAGTATCACGTTGTCGGTGAACGGTGTTCAAAAGCAAACAAGCGATCTCTCGCAAATGATCTGGAACATCCCAGAAAGCATTGCGTATTTATCGGGCCTGTTCGAATTAAAAGCAGGCGATTTGATCTTTAGTGGCACACCTGAAGGTGTAGGCGCTGTGGTCAAAGGCGACAAAATGATTGGCCATGTCGCAGGCTTGGGTGACTTTGAAGTGCACGTGGTTTGACAATAGCGCACCAGTATTAGATCACGCCTCGCGCCTTCCAGTCGGCTTGTTGTGCAGCGCTAATCCCCAGCGAATTTAGAATCTCAGCGGTATGTTGGCCAAGCGCGGGCGCCGCGCGCGTAATTTGCCCTGGCGTTTTGCTCAGTTTCGGTACGATGCCCGGAACCTGCACCACCGAGCCATCTGCCAGGGTCGCATTCAAAATCATGTCGCGCGCCTGGTAGTGCGGGTCATTGGCAATATCGGCGGCATCATAACTTTTTCCAGCTGGCACGCCTGCTGTGTTCATGGCGGCTAAGACGTCGTCTAACGAGTGTTGTGCGGTATAGGCTGAGATTGCTGCATCAATTAAATCTGCATGCTCGGCGCGACCGGCGTTGCGGGCGAGCTTTGGGTCGTTTGCTAAATCTGCTCGATCAATCATCTCCATCAAGCGCTTATAGATGCTGTCACCATTTCCAGCAATTAACGCGTATTTACCGTCTTTGCATAAATAAGCGTTGGTGGGTGCAATGCCTGGCATGCTTGCACCCGACGGTTGACGAATGGCACCAAACTTTGAGTATTCGGGTAATACGCTTTCAAGCATGTTGAAAACAGATTCGTACAGCGCGACATCAATTTCTTGCCCCACACCGCCTTGTTGCTCGCGATGACGTAAGGCCAGCAAAATGCCAATGACTCCGTGCAGGCCAGATAACGTGTCTCCAATTGAAACCCCTGTGCGTACCGGAGGACGTCCGGGTTCGCCCGTCAGGTAGCGTAAGCCGCCCATCGCTTCGCCGATCACCCCAAACCCTGGGCGATCTTTGTACGGGCCGGTCTGGCCGTAGCCTGATACGCGCAACATAATCAGCTTGGGATTGATAGCATGCAAATCTTTGAAGCCGATTCCCCACTTTTCTAAGGCTCCAGGGCGAAAATTTTCAATCACAATGTCAGCATCTTTCGCTAACTGACGAATCACGTCTTGGCCTTCGGGTTCGCGCAGATTCAGTGTGATTGAACGCTTGTTGCGCGCATGCGCAGCCCACCAGACTGAAGTGCCTTCGTGCAGCATGCGCCACGCACGTAACGGGTCTCCGGTTTCAGGAGGTTCAATCTTGATAACGTCGGCACCAAATTCGCCCAGCA
>CALFXX010000140.1 GCA_937952975.1 uncultured Alcaligenaceae bacterium | reverse complement strand
AACACGGCCCAAGCAAACCTCAAGAATGGTACGACGCGTAGCCGATTTAAAAGCTGCTTTCGTTACCACTAGAACGCACCCGTTTCAGCAGTCGTTTTTGACTTGCGAATGCGTTGCGGCAGTTTTTCATCCATCAGAATTAAACCGATCGAGTCGTTTGCGGTGTCGAAAAGCTGGTCGAACTTATCGAGCTCACCAAAGACTTGTAAGGCACGGACGAGATGTTGAAGTGCGCTACCGGGGTGCCCCGACTCTAAGCGGCGAACCGTATTAATTGACGTGCCGATGCGCTCTGCAAGATCTTGTTGCGACAAGTTACGCCGACGCCGAGCGAGTGATAGCGCTAAACCTAAACGGTCTAAGCTGCGTGCGGCTAGCAATGGGATATCAGACATATGAATTTAAAGACTTATAAATGAATATTTAAATCCTGCAATAGCTTATATATAAGCTATTAAATAGACAGTAGCTTACTTAACTTTCAATCTTTTTGTCAACATTTTTTATATTAAAACTCAAAATATGAATATTTAAACTGTATAAAAATCTATTTATGAGTTTTTTTAATATTTACTAACACATTCTATCTAAATGACACCACCCCTCACCTGCCTCACGCTCTGAGGCACTCGCCCCTCTATCGTCCAACTCAATCAGTCTATTTTTATTAATACAGTTGTTTTATACAGTTTTAGTGTTAATATAAACATATGAACACTGTCAATCACACCCAAACGTTCTCGCTTGACGAGCTCTGTACCCTCGCCGACCTCACCAAACGCACGGTTCGCTACTACGTCCAAATCGGGCTGGTGAACCGGCCTGAAGGTGAAACGCGGGCAGCAAAGTACTCGTCACAGCATCTTGAACAACTTTTGCTTGTCAAAAAATGGACAGCAGCCGGGGTATCACTTGACCGTATTCGTGAACTGCTTCAAGGCGGCTCAGCGCCAGTTCCTGAGCGAGGGCGCGTGCCCGGATCAATCGAGGTCTGCAGCCATTTACATGTGGCCCAGGGCATTGAGCTTGTCATTGAACCTACCCGCGCTGGGTTAACACCCGAGCAGTTGCGTCACTTTGTTCGGGCCGTCATGAGCGCCTACGAGCAAATCCATCAAGACAGCACAACAAAGGCAAATCCATGAGAGACATCCTCGAATTACTCGAAAGCAACGGCCCACAGGCCGCCCTGCATAGCAGCCAAGGCGCACCACTGATCCTAAAAGACGTTGCCATCACGGGTGAACTGCGTGGCGCGATGTTTGAAGCGCACGTACGCCAAACCTTTAGTAACCCTACCGAGACTCACGCTGAAGTTGTGTACAGCTTTCCGCTACCGTGGGGGGCAACATTGTTAGGTGTTCAAGTGCAGCTGGGCCAGGTCAAACTCAACGGCACCGTGGTTGCCAAAGCCCAGGCTGAAGAACAATATGAAGAGACCCTTTCAAAGGGCGACGCCGCCATCATGCTCGAGCGAGGCAATGATGGCAATTACGTTTTGCATTTGGGTAACTTAGCACCTAGTGAACAATGCCTAATCGACATGCACTACGGTCAGTTACTCCAGTTTCAGCAAGGCGGCTTGCGCCTCGACATTCCAACTGTCATCGCACCTCGTTATGGTGATGCCGTTCGAGACGGTGGCCTTGCACCCTACCAAGTCCCAGAGACAGACCTCTTGGCGGAGTATGGTTTTAGCCTAACGCTAAACCTGCATGGCGATTTGGTGAACGCACGTATTGCCTCACCGAGTCATCCGATCAGTATGGCCAATCACGCAGCCGATCAAATCCTTACTGTTGCTTTAGCCAAACAAAGCTATCTAGACCGCGACTTTATCCTTGTGCTTGATCAATTAGCGCAGTGCTCGGTGGCAACAATAGCACCCGACTACGTCGATGCAAAAACTTATGTCGCGACCGCCAGCTTTAGCCCAAGCATCCCCAATGCGAAAGCGCAAAACACTGCGGTCAAAATTTTGGTTGACTGTTCGGGCTCAATGGCGGGCGGCAGCATCCAAGCGGCGCGACGTGCCTTAATGGCAATTGTTAAAAAATTCAACACTGGCGACAAATTCTCGCTCTCTAAGTTTGGCTCCTCGGTCGAACATCGTTCAAAGTCGCTTTGGACAACATCCGAGCAATCACGCTTAGGTGCAGAAAAATGGATCGGTGAGCTTGAGGCGGACATGGGTGGTACTGACATGCTTGATGCGATCGAAAGCACCTTTGCACTGGCGCACATTCACCCGTGCGACGTCTTGCTGATTACCGACGGGCAGATCCACGGCGTTGACGCCATGATCAAAAAAGCCAAAGATTCAAAGCACAGAGTGTTTTCGGTAGGGATTGGTAGCAGCCCAAACGATCACCTCTTGCGTCGCCTTGCCGTTGAAACCAACGGGGCTTGCGATTTTGTGGCTCCAGGCGAAGCCGTTGAACCGTCAATCGTGCGTATGTTTAATCGCTTACGTTCACCTG
>CALFXX010000139.1 GCA_937952975.1 uncultured Alcaligenaceae bacterium | reverse complement strand
TTAATCGCCACAGTCAACCCCTTATTATTTAAATTATTGAACTACGCACCGCGACCAGCTTTTACCGACGACCAGGTGTCGTATAGACCGTATTGCCTGACTGCGTAGCGGTTGAACCATCACTGCCATAGACGGTATTACCTGAGCGCGTATAGGAGGTACCGGTATTGCTGTAGGTCGTATTACCAGATTGGGTATAAGTTGTACCGTTACTGCCGTAAGTCGTATTGCCCGAGCGGGTATAGCTCGTCCCGTTACTGCCATAGGTCGTGTTGCCTGACTGCGTGTAAGAGGTGCCGTTGCTGCCGTAGGTGGTGTTGCCTGAGCGGGTGTAAGAAACCTGAGCCGTGGCTGTAGTCATCGCTGCAGTTGCGATGCAGAGTGCTGCGAAATAGTGAAGTGTTTTCATGTAAGTCTCCTTTTGTGGTTTTTATTATGAGGAGACTAGTGTGTCGTGGGGTGAGACTTGTTAATGAAAACAGTTATCTCATTCAAACTACGATGATTGATTATTTATACTTTTTGTAACCCCTCGTACCTAACGTGCATCCCATGCCCACGATAGAGCGGCATGAAGTTTCCGTTGGTGACAGCCAAAGGATCGAAAGGGTCATCAACAGAGGCCATTGACACAGAGGCGAAATGCCCAAGATGCCCTAGTTTGGCGAAATGCGCTTTCATCTGAGCAAGATTATTAGGTCGGTCCGCCTCAACTGCCGGGAAGCGCGCTGCACGCACTATCACCCACTCTGGACCTGCTGTTGAGAATCACTTAAAACTGACCCAGAGTTTTCATCTAAAACTGACCCACCCTGTTACTGCATAAATTACAGTGTTTCTGTGGATAAGTTAAGTTTTTTCGTATCTGAATCCCCCTTTTTGATCGATTTTCTGTTGGTCTGTTTTTTACTGGTCTCACTTTGTTTGAAGCGCCAGGATTCATTTCCAGTTTCAACGATATGGCAATGATGCGTGAGTCGATCTAATAGTGCGGTTGTCATCTTTGCATCCCCAAACACTTTGGGCCATTCTGCAAAGCTCAAGTTTGTTGTGATTGCCACGCTCGTATGTTCATAGAGTTTTGATAACAGATGGAATAAAAGTGCACCGCCTGCCTGACTGAATGGCAGGTAGCCTAACTCATCCAGAATAACCAAGTCTGCATAAACCAGACGATGTGCGATCTGCCCCTGTTTGCCCGCTGCTTTTTCTAGCTCGAGAGCGTTGACGAGTTCGATCGTAGAGAAGAACCTAACTCGCTTATCGTGTTGACTGATCGCATCGATCCCAAGTGCTGTGGCTAGATGTGTTTTGCCTGTGCCTGGGCCACCAATAAATACTAGGTTATGTGCAGCATCCAGAAATGATAGCGAACGTAGCTCACTCATCAATGATTCATCGACTTGAGCTTCACTGAACGTAAATCCATTGAAGTCTCGATGAGCCGGGAATCTTGCTGCTTTCATTTGGTAGGCTACCGAGCGAACTTCTCTCTCCGCGGTCTCCGACTTGATTAACTGCATCATGAGCTGTTCGGGGTCGAAGTCTGCGACTCTGTTGTGGGCTGTTAGTTCAGGCCAACTATGGGCCATGCCGTGGAGCTTGAGTGACTTCAGATGACGAATGATTTCATAGGACATGATTGACCTCTGTTGGAATGTTGCGCAGCGTTTCATAGCGAGAGACGTTCGCCAAGGGTTCGACTCTGAGATTCAGAGGCGATACCAGAACAATTTCAGACGCGACGGGATTTTTAAGACGCCCAAGCACGTTGAGTACGTGTTCACCACTTGGGTGTCCAGACTCAAGTGCAATCTCTACCGCTACAAGTACCTCTTCGATTCCGTGTACCGGTATGGCGGATAGCACTTGCGCCATAACCCGATCTCCGCCCGTATGACGCAGAAGGTGGCGTTGAAGACGCAACAACGACTCAGGCATTGTCATGAATGGCGCGCCGTTCCGTAAGGCACCAGGCTTGCGTTCAATGAGCGGGATGTAATGCTCCCAGTTATAGATCGTCACGTACCGATCAAACTGTCGAACATGTCGGGCGATCTCCTGATCATCAGCAACAAGCACTAATTCCGCAGGATAGATATGTAAGCTGACCACGCGATGGGCAAACGGGGTCGGTACGCTATATCTGTTGCGCTCAAAGTGGATCAAGCTCGTCGATGAGACTCTGATCGGTTGCTCGACATAACCATCAAAGGGCCTAGGGCACGGCATCATTTGCTGCTGCTCATCTTGCAGCACATCAGCAATCGTCATCGTTGGCCATTGGGGATGCATCATCTCAGTCCATGCCGTTCGACAACGTTCAGAGACCCACGCATTGACTTGCTCGAGTGAGTCCCATCTTTGGTTACCGACCTCTACCCAGATCTGACGTCGACGATCCTGGACGTTCTTCTCAACGATGCCTTTCTCCCAACCAGAGGCTACATTACAGAAGTCAGGCTCAAAGAGATAATGACCACACATTGCTTCGAAACGTGCATTGACTTTGCGTCCCTTACCTCGGAGCACTTTGTCGACTGCTGTCTTCATGTTGTCGTAGATGCCTCGCCGTGGCACGCCACCAAATGCGATAAAGGAGCGAGTGTGTGCATCGAACAGCATCTCGTGGCTCTGCGTAAAGTACGCCACCATCCAGAAGGCACGCGAAGAGGCAAGTTTGCAATGCGAGACCTCTAATCTTCGCCTTAACCCCGCGATCCAGACGTACTCACAGCTCCAGTCAAACTGGAAAGCTTCGCCGTGAGCAAAGAACATCGGTACAAACGCTTTACGATCTGGCGCATCCGAGATCTCTTGGCGCAACTTACGCACCCAGGTGGCTAGACGCACGTAGCTGCCTGTATATCCTTGAGTTTTTAGTTCGTTAAATATCACCTTGGCCGTGCGCCTTTCTTTCTTGGCACGGTGACTGTCCGCTTTGAGCCACTGCCGAATCTGCTCAAAGTGCGGTTCAACGATGCTTTTAATTGGTCGAACCGGATACTGCGGCTCCACCATATCTGGTTGTCGTAACCATTGCCGAATGGTATTTCGGGATAAATTGGTGCGACGCGCAATCTCTCGGATCGAGAGCTTCTCGCGCAAGTGCATCCGCCTAATCTTCGCTAGCATGCCCACTGTGATCACTCCAAATTCTCCTGCTCAATCCTTGAGCAGGACATTCAATCACATGGGTCAATTTTGGGTGAAAACTATTGGGCTAAGTGGGTCAGTTTTGGGCGATCGCCAACAATTTGTTGCTGCGGGTGTTGAGCATCGTTTCAGCAAGTTCTCTGAGGACTTTTCTACTTGGGTGTTTTTCTATGGGCCACAGGGTGGCGAAGTCCCGTAAGCTGATTACATAACTAGTGTAGAGATCTACAAATGCCTTTCGCAAAGATTGAAGTTCTGAGGACCCGAACTCCAGCAGAAGTACAGGGGCTGATTGATGCCGTGTATCGCACATTTCGCGAGGCACTCAAAGCGCCAGAAGATGACAAACACATTCGCTATGTGGGATACAAACCAGAACACTTTCCAATCCCACCAGGTAAGTCGATACGCAGCTGTCTTGATCTGTAGCTTAAGAGGAATAATAAATGGACTTCGACATTCGCCGCGACGATCTTAGTGGGACAGCTGTTCAAGCACTTGTACGGGAACATATGGCAGGGATGTTGAGTAATTCACCCCTTGAAAGTGTTCATGCTTTACCGCTTGAGGGGTTACGAAAGCCGGAGATTACTTTCTGGTCTATATGGCTAAATGACGAGTTGTGTGGCTGTGGTGCGTTAAAAGAGCTCGATCGCTCGCACGGTGAGATAAAGTCGATGCGAACAAAGGTTGAGTTTCTGAGAATGGGGGTCGGGCAAGCAATGCTCACCCGAATTTTTGATGAGGCGCGCACTCGTGGCTACTCAAGACTAAGCCTCGAAACAGGATCTGCAGAAGCGTTTAGGCCTGCACTGGCT
>CALFXX010000138.1 GCA_937952975.1 uncultured Alcaligenaceae bacterium | reverse complement strand
TTCAGGGCGACCCTCTTGCTTTGTTTGCTGCCGGCAAGCAAGCAAAAGTACCCTTTATGATCGGCACGAATTCCTTTGACTCAGACTTTATGTTGCCTGGCGAACCTTCGTTAGAAAAATTCATGTCGCAAATGCATGAAGATCCCAAAAAAATCGAGAGACTCTACGCGAACGTTAAAGACAAATGCATCTTGAACTCGTTTGTCATACAAGATATGTTGTACCGAGCCAGCACAAAGCTCCTGGCTAACAGCATGACTGGCGTCGCCCCAGGTTATGCGTATTATTTTGATTATTTAACAAAAAATATTCGTGCCGCGTTTCCGGGTGCACCACATACTTTTGAAATTGCTTATATTTTTGGAAGCTTGGATTTAATGCCTCAAGCGCCAGTACAGGTCGAGTCTGGCGTCGATCAATGTGCCCGAATTGAAAAAGATATCGCTGAGTTCAAACAAAAGCGAGCATGGCCAAAAGATTGGTATCCAATTGTCGATAAAAATAGCCTACAAGATCAAGAGATCTCGAACAGGATGTCGAAGAGCTGGGCAGCTTTTGCAAAAACCGGTAATCCCAATACCGCTGGTCAGGAAAATTGGCCTGTCTACACCTCAAAAGACGATGTCATGAGAAATTTCGCTGAAGGTAAAGAAATCATCAAGGACCTCTTCAAAGAAAGGGTGGATTATCAAATCTTACGCTTGAGAGAACTGTTTGCTTTGGAATACATTAAAGATCGACTTTAAGCTATTTGAACGCAATAGATGGACAGCAAAATGAAGACCGTTGGCATTATCGGTGGGATCGCTCCTGAATCGACCATTCAATACTATCGACAAGCGGTCGCTGAATATCAGCGTCGTACCTCTGAGAGCGAGTTCCCATCAATTATTATCAATAGTATTCACATGACCAAGATGCTTAGCTTGATTGGTCAAAACAAGTTACCCGAAGTCGCAGAGTATTTGCTGCTCGAGATTAAAAAGTTATACGCAGCCGGGGCCGATTTTGCGGTCATGGCATCTAATACGCCTCACATTGTCTTTAATGCATTACAAATTCAGTCGCCTATCCCGCTGATCAGTATTGTTGAGGTCGCCTGTGACGCAGCAAAAAATGCGAACTTGAAAAAAGTTGCAATTCTGGGTACGCGCTTCACGATGCAGGGCACAGCCTATCCGACTGTGTTTGCTAAGGCACAAATAGAAATTGTTGTGCCAAGTGTGCCCGAACAAGATTTTGTTCATCACAAGTACATGAGCGAACTCGTAAAAGGAATCATCCTGCCAACGACTCGTCTCGAACTGCTTAAAATTATTGATACGATGATCGCTCGAGACCAGATTGATGGCGTCATTTTAGGGGGAACAGAGCTGCCGTTGATTCTCACTGACTCGGACCACAACGGCATCCCCTTACTAGACACCACCAAACTGCATGTTCGTCGCATCGTAGAAGCATTACTTTGACCAACACAACCATCAGGCATCTCAATGTAATACCTGGCTGAGTTCATTATTTTGGAACACTCACATGTTAATCATTACCTCAATCATTGCCGCAGTATTAACGGGTTTATTTATTAGATTATCTTTCGCTGTCATTGGCTTGAGACGAAAAAATAAAGTTGGTCTAGGCACAGGTGGTCACGAAGATCTTGAAAGAGCCATCCGTGCTCAGGGCAACTTCGCTGAGTACGTACCCTTTGGGATTCTTTTGCTTGCCTGCCTTGAGTTAAACAAGGCCCCGTGGTGGTTAGTTGCTATTCTGGGTATCACGCTCATTATTGGGCGTGTGATTCACGCGGTAGGCATTAATACACCACCACCCGATTTTAGTAAGCGTGTGCTTGGAATGAAATTTACTTTTTTTACGCTTACAGCATTGATTGTTTTGAACTTGGGTTGGTCGTTATATAAATTAGTTGCTTGATGTTTCAAGCAAGAATTGTCAGCTTAGGTCATTTTAAGAGCGCATACAAAATTGAACATCAGACCATTTCACACAAGCGATACCGAAGCGGTCATTAAACTATGGCACGACTGCGGGTTAGTTCGTTCATGGAACAATCCACACCTAGATGTTGAGCGAAAACTCGCCGTCAACCCTGAGTGGTTTGTGGTGGGCGTGGTCGATCACCAGGTGGTCGCCAGCGCTATGTTTGGCTATGAGGGACACAGAGGCTGGGTCAACTACCTTGCGGTATCGCCTCAACACCAACGACAGGGCTATGCCAAACAACTGATGCAATTAGGTGAAGACTTGCTACTCAAGGTCGGGTGCCCAAAACTGAACTTACTCGTACGCGACACAAACACCCAAGCCTTGGGCTTTTACGAAGCACTAGGCTACAAAATCGATGCCTCTGTGAGTTTGGGCAAAAGATTAATTCCCGATGAATAGTGTCCAAAGCATCGATACGCTCCTGCCCTCGGATGAATTAGCAGCAATAAGGAAGTCGCTGCACCGAGAACCCAGAGGTAGATCACCCTGCGCAATTAGTTAAATAATTATTCTTCATTACTTTAGGTCACGCATAGTCATGCACTCAAATCTTGTTCAAAAAACACAACTCGACACGCTGGGCAAAGGTTTAGGCTACGTACCCCCAGGTAGCACCTTCGCAGCGAGTGGTTCACTTGGCTGGAGCATTTTGAACGAGGACGTGAGTCTGCCCGTTGCTGTGTTGCGCCAAAGCCGTATTGAACACAACCTCATCTGGATGAAGCAGTTTATCGAACGCTACGGCGTCGAGCTTGCGCCGCATGGCAAGACAACCATGAGCCCAGAGCTGTTTCGAATGCAGCTCGCGCACGGTGCGTGGGGAATCACGCTGGCAACAGCGTCGCAGGTGCAGGCCGCCGCTGCGCACGGCATCCCTCGCATCATCATGGCCAACCAATTGGTCGGCAAAGGCAATATGGCGATCATCGCTCGCTTGCAGCAGGCAGATCCCTCACTCTACTTTTGTTGCATTGTTGACTCAGCAGCCAACGCTGACGCACTCGGTCAGTATTTTTCTAACCACCATCAAAAATTACGGATACTGCTTGAGTATGGCGTAGAAGGTGGCCGCACCGGGATCCGAAACCTCGAACAAGAGCAGGCCGTGCTTGACGCGATCGCGCGCTGGCCGCAAGCGCTAAGCCTTGTCGGCGTTGAACTCTACGAGGGGGTGTTAAGCGAAGAGCAGGCGATTCGGCAGCTGCTTCAACACGTGCTGACTCGCACGCAAGCCCTCGCCTTGCAAAAAAAATTTACTGAAACGCGCGTAATCCTCAGTGGGGCGGGCTCAGCCTGGTTTGATGTTGTCGCTGAAGAGTTTGGTGGAAGAAGCCTCGCGACCAATCAAACCTTGCAAGTGATTTTAAGACCAGGCTGCTATTTAACCCACGATGTCGGTGTGTACCTCAACGCTGAGAAACGTATACAAGCGAGTAACCCTGTGGCCCGTGAAATGGGTAAAAGCTTGTTGCCTGCGCTGCAATTGTGGGCCTACGTTCAAGCAGTGCCTGAGTCAAACCGAGCCATTATTGCTTTGGGCAAACGTGATGCGGCGTTTGACGCCGGTCTGCCGATCACCTCTTTGCACTATCGCCCTGGCGCAAATCAACCGCCGCACGCCGCCCCAAGCGACTGGAAAATTACGGCAATGATGGACCAGCATGCTTTTATGAGCATCCCCACTGGCGCAAATATTAAGGTGGGCGATATGCTTGCGTTTGATATCTCACACCCTTGCCTGACTTTTGATAAGTGGCGGCAGGTCTTATTGGTTGACGAGGCGTATAACGTAACGGGTGCGGTTCAGACTCTTTTTTAAGACTACGACCCAGTAACGGCAATGCATTGAGGTCCTATGACAACCGGTCGAGTACTACCTTGACCACTTCAAGCCTACTCATCGTTGACTAAGTCACTAGGCAATCACAAGGAAATTTTATGAGCACACTCAAACGCTTTGGTATTGCAGATGGCACCGGCGGGCAACAAATGCCCTTCTCGCGTGCCGTACAAACACCTGATGGCTGGCTGCATGTGTCAGGTCAAATCCCCATGCTCAATGGCGATGTGGTGGCGGGTGGCATTACAGCGCAATCGCACCAAGCCATTCAAAACGTGATGGCGATTTTAAAAGAGGCAGGCTACGGACCAGAACACATCGTGCGCTGCGGCGTTTGGTTAGACGACGCCCGAGATTTTGTGGCGTTTAACAAGGTGTTCAAAGAATACTTTGGCGATCATCCACCCGCACGCGCTTGTGTTCAATCGAGCATGGTGGTCGATTGCAAAGTTGAAGTTGATTGCATTGCGTACAAGCAACCTGTTTGATGTTAATCCCAGAGGCTATTGGCGTGCACTGCGCCCGAGCACAGGCGGCTTGACGTCAAGCGTCGCGCGCCATGGATTGATGTCTAACCCACCGCGACGGGTATAGCGCGCATACACAGAGAGTGAGCTTGGCGCGCACTGTTTAAGGATATCAACAAAGATTTTTTCGACGCAGTGCTCATGAAAACCATTGTGCATTCTGTACGAAACAATATATTTCAGCAGGCTCGTGTGATCAATCGCAGAGCCCGTGTATTCGATTTCGATACAGGCCCAATCAGGCTGATCAGTGACGGGGCAGTTTGATTTAAGCAATCTTGAAAACACTTTTTCAGAGACGCTGCTGCCCTCGCCTGTTAATTGATGACCGTTATCTAATGCAGCTTGCTTAAGCTTTAAGATCGCTGCATCAGGCTGATAACAATCAATCTCAACGTCTAATTTGTCTAGATCAACTCCTGCAAACTCGACGATGTTTTCGTTCGAAAATTGATCGGGTCCAACAAGTTCAAGCTCAAGCTCGGAGCCGCTAGCTTGTGCAAGATCCCGCCTTAGATGATCAAACACGTGATGAACAGTTTCAAAACGTGTTTGGTTAAAACTATTCAAATAAAGCTTGAAGGATTTTGATTCAATAATATAAGGGCTTGTACAAGGTACTTTTAAACGCAACAGGGCGACCTTAGGTAGACCTTTTGCATTGAGCCAAGAAAGTTCATAGGCATTCCAGAGATCGAAACCTTGAAACGGCAAGTCGCCCGCTGCTTTTGCAAGGCTTGGTAGGCTTGCCAGACCAAGCGTGCGCCTTGCATCTACCCGTGGCATCGGAAACAGAAGTGAGGCGTCATACCCTCGAGGATAAGAGACCTCTTTGCCTAAGGGTACGGCTGTTGGGATGTTGGGCGAACCGTGACTCACAAGGGGCTACTCCACCGTCAGATTTGAACCGGAGCATAGGAGGCTGCTCCTTTTCAAAGATAAGAGATCTTCAATTCGTTTTGATATTCAACTCTTTGATCACTGGGCTCCAGCGATTGACCTCGGCTTGAATAAATTGTTCAAGAAATTCTGAACTTGAGCTGACCAGTTCAATCGAAGCGAGACGATCGCCGAGCTCTGGATTCGCCATGATTTCTTTCACGGCAGCATTCAGCTTGGCAATAATGCCGGGCGGAGTCGCCGCGGGGGCGAGCAAACCAAACCATTCAATCGTGACCACATCTAGCCCTTGCTCTTTAAAGGTCGGAATATCAGAGACAGAGGCGTAACGTGTGTCAGACGATATACCAAGCGCCTTGAGCTTGCCCGATTTGATTTGCGGCTGGACCTGACCCAGCGTTGCGAACGTTAAGGCAAGATGACCCGACATCACATCCATCATGGCGGGGCTACCACCTTTGTAAAGGATGTGCGTCAGCTCTAAGCCCGTTTGTTTTTTAATCAACTCAGCGGTGAGGTGAGTCATGGTGCCTACGCCAGCCGAACCATAATCCAACTTGATCTTGCCCGCCTTTCCAAGCTCAATCAGTTCTTTGATATTGTTGGCAGGGAAATTCGGATTGGCGACAACCAACACCGGTGCGCGGGCGAGCATACTAATTGCCTTGAAGTCTTTCAGCGTGTCAAAAGGCATGCTGGCATGCATCGCTGGATTCGTTGTGTGACTGCTCACCGCCACGACCAAGGTGTAGCCATCGGGCGCGGCTTTTGCAACCGCCGCAGAACCGATCAACGTACTAGCACCTGGGCGGTTTTCAACGACCACCGACTGCCCCCATTTTTCTTGCATTTTTTGGGCGATCGCACGACCGAGCGCATCAGTTGATCCGCCAGGCGGAAAAGGGATCACAATCTTGATCGATTTTTCTGGATACTTGTCAGCGGCACTTTGCGCAGCAGCATCGCCAACTGCAAGGGTTGCATATAGCGCAAGCACAAGAGCGAGACAAGAGCGAAGGCTAGCAATACATTTACTGTTCATTAGAGGTCTCTCAAAAGCTTTTTGTTATTTTGACTGAAGCGATTGCTTGCAAAAAAAGCGACCTAAGCCTTTTGCTGCGCCTGCGCATCTTCTAGCATTTTAACTAAGGCATACACGCTTTGATTGGCGGGGGTCAAGATCCCGTACTCTTGACCTTTACGCACAATCAGTCCATTCAAATATTCAATTTCTGATGGCTTTTTACGCGCGAGGTCTTGCGCCGTAGAGGACAATTGCCCCGGCATGGTTTGGGGAATCATGTCATTGACCTGCTGCGCCTCTTGGTGTGTCAGCGCAATCCCTTGGTGCTGAGCGACACTCACCACCTCATCCGCCAAGTGATTGATCAACACACGCACCGCTTCAGTCTGCACCATTTTTCCGTAAGTCAACTGCCCGATCGCCGAGATCGCGTTATAGCTACAGTTCACTAAAAACTTACTCCACTGATCTTTTCGGATATCTGGTGACACGACGCAAGGCACACCGCCTTCGTTTAACAGCTTGGCAATGGCTGCTAACTGACTGGCCGTGTCAGCATGGCTATCGGGTGACTGACCGATGGCCAACTCGCCCCGACCCAAGTGCTTCAGACGGCCTGGGCCTGCCATAATCGTTGCCACATATACAACGGCCGGAAACACCGGATTACTAACAACTGCGCGAATACGCTCACAGTTGTCAACCCCGTTTTGTAAACTCACAATAGCAGTATGCTTTTGCAAATAAGGCGTAATCGCCTCGATCGTCTTGGTCGTGTCAGGCGATTTCACACACAATAAAATTAAATCTGCCTGAGCAACGACTGCAAGATCGACGCTTGCAGAAACCGTGACGTACTCTTGAAAACTCTGGCAGTCCATATGCAGGCCATGCTGAGCGATTGCCGCAACGTGCTCTGCGCGAGCGACGAGCGTCACCTGATGCCCTGCTCGTGCCAACATGCCGCCAAAATAGCAACCAACGGCGCCAGCGCCTAGCACGACAATCTTTGGGCTTTCAGACTTAGGATTCATGAAGTTGATTCACTCATTATTTATCTAGTTGGCGGGTACAGCCTATGTATCCCGCATTCGAGTCATGGCCAAATGTTTTTGAATGACGGTCTTGGTATTGTATCGGCCTTACCATTTCCACACTATCAGGGTTGTTAAAGCCTTTAGTCGATTTAATGTCTGATAATCTCTTGCAACTTCGTTTAAATGACCCTCATACGAAATGAAGCACTCTCGGAGCTCGCTGGTTGCCCTCATCGGCCAAAGGGGTCGGGTATGCCTGAATTTCGCACCGAGTACACGCGCTTGAGATGATATGACGCCTATGAATACCCTAAAGTTTTGTTTGATCGCGGCATGCCTTACCGTTAGCCAGGCATGGGCGCAACAAGGAAGTGCGACCTTTTATGGACTGCTTGATGGTGGTATCGCCTACCAAGTGCTCACGGGACCTGGTCAATATAATCAATCGAGGCTTGGGCTCGCTAGCGGCATGCAAACAACATCACGCTGGGGTGTGCGCGGCCAAGAACCCTTAGGCAACGGCTTTAGCGCAAACTTTCAACTCGAAAGTAGTCTTGACATCACCAATGGTGCGCTGCTGTCTAACGGTCGCTTGTTTGGACTTCAATCTTGGGTAGGTCTAAGCAAGGATGACTCAGCTGGGTATTTTAGAATCGGTCGTCAAAGTGGCTACGCGCCTGAATTCTTTTTGCCTATTGACCCGTTTAGAGGTGGGCTTGGGCAAGCCCGCATGGCCTTTGCTTTTGGCGCGGCTAACTCAAACACCAAATACAGCAACCTGATCAAATTAACGCTTGAGCCTGCGAGCGGGCTCAGGGTTGGCGCAGGCTATTCATTTTCGCCTCAAATGAATACCTATTATTTTGATGGTACTAAATCAATCGCGGCCGGCAGCGACTACAACGACTCAACCATGAATAACACCCGTCTAATCACTTTAGGGGTCAGTTATAACAAGGGCCCCTGGATGCTTGCTGCGTCTTATGATCAGGTGATGCCTAACGGCGCCGACCCAAGACTACCTTCAAATATCGCCAATAGCGCAGACATCAAAGAGTGGATCGTTGGCGGAAAATACGACTTTGGCGCGATACAAATTTCTGCTGCGGTTGGTCAAAACAAAGGTGGTGCGATCAACGTACAAGGCGTTTCGTACACCACGATCGGCAAACCAACCATTGACATCAATTCTTGGGGTGGCGGACAAGGCGCTATCATCTTTGATCCAAACATGAATTTCAATTCATACATGTTGGGCTTTACGCTACCGATCAATAGCGTTTCAAAGATTTTTAGCTCGTGGACGCGTGCAGCCAATACTGGCTCATCCAACGCCCAAAATAATGTTGGGGCACAAGATGCATACAGCATTGGCTATCAATATGATTTCACTGCGCGCACCAACGTGTATGTCGCGACCTCTTATGCCACCAACCCAGGCTTTATTGCTAACACTACTAGCTTTTATCTCGTCACCGGGCTGCGCCACCGTTTCTAGGTCAACCCATTATTTCTTTTCAAGCTCTTCAAAGACCTCGTAGGCAATTTGAGCAGCAGACATGGATGAGGCCCAGCCAGAATAGAACGCTAAATGGGTAATGAGCTCACCGATCTCTTCTTGCGTGAGCCCATTTTCAAGACCACGGGTGATGTGCACCCGCAACTGATCGGGTCTAAATGAGGTTAACAAGGAAGCAATTGTGATCATGCTGCGATCGCGCTTAGACAACTCTTTGCGCTCCCAGATGTCGCCATACAAAACTTTTTCAGCGCATTCGACCATTTTAGGGACGGTCTTGCGTAAGCGTTCGCGACGTTCTGAGGTGGGGGCCGTGGCCATATGAGTCTCCTGTTATATATTTAATGAATCACGTTTTATCGGACTTGCGCGTAAAACCTCGCCGTTCAGGGCGGGGAGGCTGTCAATCTGATGAATAATACTAAAGCGGCAAGGCTTTGTATCGACTCAATCCAACAACTGGACAACAAAAATGAAAATCGGTTTTATCGGACTTGGCACAATGGGTTCACGGATGGCCACAAACCTCATCAAACATGGGCACACCTTGGTCGTCAACGACATGCTCAAAGCCAATGCGCATTCGCTGCTTGCCCAAGGCGCGCAATGGGCTGACACACCCGCTGCGTTGGGTAGCCAAGTTGATGTCGTCTTCTTATCTCTGCCAGGCCCGCCGCAAGTGCAAGAGGTCTTGACAGGTCACGATGGCCTAACCGCTGGGTTGCGCGCAGGCAGCGCAGTATTTGATTTTTCAACGAATGCACCTCGGGTCATTCGAGAATTGCATGCCAAGCTTTCTAAGAAAGAGTTGTTTTTTCTGGATGCGCCGGTGAGCGGGGGCCCGACAGGAGCAGCCTCGGGCAAACTTGTCATTTGGACAAGCGGCGACGAACCTACCTTCAAAAAATATGCGCCTGTCCTGTCGTGCATGTCAGATGACGTGCAATTTTTGGGGACCGTCGGTGCCGCTTCTGTCGCAAAGTTAGTCCATAACTGTATGGGATATATGTTTAACGCTGCAATTGCAGAAGTATTTTCGATGGGGGTCAAAGCGGGTGTAGAAGCCCCCACCCTTTTCAAGGCCTTGCGCAGCGGGGCGATGGGGCGTCGTCGTACGTTTGACGGCCTGCCCACTCACTTTTTAAGCGGCGCTTATGATCCCGCTAAGTTTTCGCTAAAACTTGCGCATAAAGACGTGACGTTGGCCAATGAGCTAGGGCGCGAAGTTGAGCTAGACATGCAGTTTGCGAAGCTGACGCTTGCCCAAATGACAGAGGCGCTTGAGCGAGGCTGGAGCGATAAAGATTCGCGCATTGCAATGCTCTTGGCACAAGAAGAGGCGGGCGTCGATGTACGGTGCGATCCAGAAGTCTTAAAAGAAATATTGAGTCGTTGAAACGTGGGTCGTCACCCCAAGTTGACAAATACGGGTACGCAGCCTAACTTAGTACAAAATCCATTAAAAAATACGCCGACTCAGAGACATCGACAAACACGTCAACGGCGCCGCCCGATTTTCCGGAGGCTTACATGCACTTTAAATCTTTAGCATCGCTGCTTGCGATCTTAGCTTGTCTGATTTTTAACACTCAGGCTCAGGCACAAACAAACTTTCCAGAAAAGCCGGTGAAACTGATTGTGCCGTTTCCACCAGGACAAGCGACCGATATCATCGCCAGAATGATCGCAGAGAAACTCACTTTTGCTTGGGGCCAACAAGTCATTGTCGAGAACAAGACTGGGGTTCCTGGCATGGTCGCGGGTAGCACTGCAGCACCTGATGGCTACACGATGACGATGGGTACCAGTGGAGTCTTGGCAGTCAACCCAGCAGTCTTTGAGAAACTACCCTACGACGTGACAAAAGATTTTGTGTATGTCGGTGGCTTAGCGATTACGCCAATGATCGTCGTGGTCAGCGCCGCATTGCCTTACAACACTGTGCAAGAACTTGTTGCCGCCGCAAAAAAAGAACCCGGGAAGTTTAATGTGGGCTATGGCGGCGTGAATAATACCCAACACTTAACCGGCGAACTCTTTAAGTTCACCACAGGTGTAAATATGGTTGGCGTGAACTACAAGGGTAGCGCCGCAGCTGTGACGGATCTGCTCGGCGGACAAATTTCGATTTTGGTCGATAGCATGGCAGTCGCCTTGCCGCATATCAAGTCGGGCAAATTGAAACCTCTTGCCATCACGACCTTGCAACGAGTGCCGCAATTGCCAAACCTGCCAACGGTTGCTGAGTCGGGCTACCCTGGCTTTGAAGGTGTGGGGTGGCAAGGTTTGGTTGTGCCCAAAGGCACGCCCGCTGCTGTGGTTCAAAAAATCAGCAACGACGTGGCTCGCATTTTGGCCGAACCTGAGATGCAAAAAAACATTATCGACAAAGGGATGGTGCCTGACACGCGTGGCGCAGGACCCTGGAGCGAATTTGTTTACGCAGAAATGAAAAAATGGAAAGCTGCGGCAACGCAGGCCAATATCAAATCCACGGAATAAACGCATCCATTAGAGATACAGGTTAGCTTGCTAATTTGTGCTTGGCAGTCGTCACGAGGCGTTTCACCTCATGATATTGTGGAGCTGAAACGAACCCTTCTTTACTGCTGAAGGCCAAGAAGAGTTCATTACACGAAGCTAAAAAATGTCACGATACACAAAACTAAAATTTCTCTTGGGCATGACGATCGGGCTCTACAGTTTAGTTCTGAGCTTCGCGACAAGTGCTCAAGTCATGTTTCCTGACAAGCCAGTCAGGCTGATTGTGCCCTTCCCGCCTGGACAAGCGACAGACATCATCGCACGCTTGATTGCAGAAAAACTTACGACCGCCTGGGGCCAACAAGTGATTGTTGAAAACAAAAACGGCGTACCTGGCATGGTGGCGGGCGCCACGGCTGCCCCTGACGGCTACACAATGACCATGGGGACAAGCGGGGTCTTGGCCGTCAACCCTGCCGTCTTTGACAAACTTGCCTACGACGCCGCAAAAGATTTCACCTATGTGGGTGGCTTAGCGATCGCCCCCATGATTATTGTGGTGAGTGCAACACTGCCCTACAACACGCTTCAAGAGTTGGTTGCAGCCGCCAAAAAAGATCCAGGAAAATTCAATGTCGGCTACGGTGGCGTTAACAATACGCAACACCTTACTGGCGAACTATTTAAGTACACAGCTGGCATTAACATGGTTGGTATCAATTACAAAGGCAGTGCCAGTGCAGTGACAGATTTGTTAGGTGGGCAAATTTCAATCTTGGTGGATAGTATGGCGGCCACTTTGCCGCATATCAAGTCGGGCAAGCTCAAGGCGCTTGGTATTGCAACGCTCGAACGCGTACCTCAGCTACCGAGCCTTCCGACGGTCGCCGAATCAGGTTACCCCGGCTTTGAAGGCGCTGGCTGGACGGGCTTGGTGGTACCAAAAAACACCCCCTCGGCTGTGGTACAAAAAATCAGTGTCGATGTTGCCAAGGTTCTAGCTGATCCTGCGATGCAAAAAAGTATTATCGATAAAGGGATGGTTCCTGATCCGCGTGGTGCCGGCCCCTGGAGCGACTTTGTCTTTGCTGAAATGAAAAAATGGAAAGCCATCGCCCAACAGGCAAACATCAAAGCAAGCGAATAATTACAACCTATTTAAACCACTTCAACTTAGAGCTCATTCATCACCATGTCTTCTGCAGAACCTCGTTTTTTAACATTACACGAACTCGTTCAAAAAGCCCGTCAAAAGCTTAACCACGACAATTGGGATTACATCGTCGGTGGCACAGAAACTGAAACGACGCTGCGGCGCAATCGTGCTTCGATTGATGCGTTGGCGTTTAGGCCTCGCGTTTTACGTGACGTGAGCAACGTCAGCGCTCGCACCAACTTTTTAGGCCGAGATCTGCGCTTACCTATTTTGCTCGCCCCCGTTGGCAGCCTCGAGTTGTTCACTCCGGGTGCCGCAGCAGCCTCAGCCCAAGCGGCTGAGCAGTTCGGAATTGCGCACATGCTGAGCTCGGTCTGCCAGCCCGGTATTGAGGCCGTTGCACAAGCCGCACCCGACGCACTACGACTATTTCAGCTGTACGTTCACGGCGATGCGGCATGGGTCGACGCGATTGCGGCCCGCGTCGAAGAATCGGGTAACGGTGCTTTTTGTTTGACGGTTGATACGGCTCATTACAGCCGTCGCGAGCGCGATCAGGCCAAACGTAATATTCGTCGTCTCGCCGTTCCAGGGCGCGAGTTTCAACCGCAGCTCACCTGGAAAGATGTTGATCGCTTGAAAAGCAAGCTTAAGGTGCCGCTCATTCTTAAAGGTATCGCTACCGCCGAAGATGCAGCGATGGCGGTCGATCACGGCGTGGACATGGTCTATGTATCAAACCATGGTGGGCGCCAGCTTGATCACTGTCTTGGCTCTATGGCCGTACTACCAGAAGTTGTGAAGGCTGTGAACGGTCGAGCGACTGTCATTGTGGATGGCAGCTTTAACCGCGGCTCTGATATCGTCAAAGCCATTGCCTCGGGTGCCCACATGGTCGGTATGGGTCGCATGCAATGTATCGGACTTGCAGCGGATGGCGCAGCGGGCGTGGTCAGAATGCTCGAGATCTTAGAAGATGAGATCAAGATCTGTATGGGCCTGATCGGTGTGAACTCGCTTGCCGAACTCAACCCAA
>CALFXX010000137.1 GCA_937952975.1 uncultured Alcaligenaceae bacterium | reverse complement strand
GGGATCAGTTGTTCTGCTTTGACGTATTTCAGCCCAGCTCGAATCCGACTGGCAACCTGTTCGGCTGTTTCGATGTGTTGATGGCCCAGGTCTAGCACGCCGAGCATAATTTTTTTTCCAGCCAAGTCGGCCAGTACGCCGAGATCGAGCTTCGGCTGCGCGGCTTCGATTGAAATTTGCGTGGCAATCGAATCGCCCAGCCCCGGCAAAAATGAATAACCCGTTGGTTTTTGCCCTTTGACAACCGCTGCATAGCCAAAGCAAAGATGCACAATTGTTGGCACGCTGATGCCCTGCAAAGCACGATTAATGGCTTTGACCGCGTAGCGCTTAGCAGCCTCAGGATCATGGCGTAGCCACGGTTCGTCAAGTTGAATGAAATCCGCACCGGCAGCCTGTAAGGCCAACGCTTCGGCGTTCACCGCGGCCGCAAAATCCATCACCATGGCTTCTTCGTCATGGTAGAACTCATCTTTTGCTTGTTGGCCCATGGTAAAGGGACCCGGCAGCGTGACTTTGGTGAGACGATCAGTGTGCTGCTTCAAGAATTTGAAGTCTTCAACCTCAACCGAATGCACTCGGGTGATTTTGTCGACCACGCGAGGTATCAGTGTTTCAAGACCATTCTGCGAGCGGATCACAGCTGGATGTTGGTCATCGATGCCGTCCAAAGAGTTGGCAAAGCGATTTGAATAACTTTCGCGCCTGATCTCGCCGTCTGTAATGATATCGATGCCAGCGCGCTCCATTTCTTGAATCGCAAGCTTCGTGGCGTCATCTTGCGCCGCTTGAAGTTGCTCTGGGGCTACGCGCCAAAGTTCGCGTAACCGTGTACGCGGTACACCTTGTGAGAGTAGGGCATGGTCAACTAACCAAGCTGGTTGTGGGTAGCTGCCAACGACTGTCGTGGGCAAAATAGGTAAGGTCGCGTTCGTTGTCATTAAAATTTTTAAAGCGTGAGTTTTAAGTGGCGTTGAACTGTCACGCGTCTTTCGCGCGTGATGTCCTATTTGAGTGTCGGGTGTAGTCTAGATAGCGCTTAGTTTGCGGTCGCCCCAGAGTCTTTGACGATCTTCGTCCACTTTGCGAGTTCAGTCACGGTAAATGCATTGAAATCTTTGGTGTTCATTGGGGTGACGATCAAGCCAAGCTCGATAAAGCGTTTTTGTGTAGCGGGATCATTCAAAATAGTCATCGTTGCTGCGTACAGCTTATCGATGACATTTTGTGGCAAGCCGGCTGGGCCAGCTAAGCCCCACCAGGGCAGTAGGTCGTAGCCTTGGACGGTGTCACTGATCGGTGGTACTTCTGGGGCGATTGGGCTGCGAGTGGTCGTTGCAATGCCCAGCGCTCTGAGGCGGCCCGACTGTACATGTGGGTAAATAACGGGCACGTGATAAAAGGCCATCGAGACTTCGCCTGCAAACAAATCACTAAAGCCTTGAGTGATATTTTTGTACGGGATATGTCTGATATCAATACCCGCCAGAGTTTTTAGTAATTCACCTGCCATGTGAGGCGAAGTGCCTGAGCCGGCCGAGATGTAGGTCAGTTTGCCAGGATTGGCTTTTGCATAAGCGATTAGCTCAGCCATGTTGGTGGCAGGGATTTTTGGGTTAATCGCTAACATGTTTGGCGCGGCCACCATCAGGGCGATATGGGTGAAGTCTTTGATGGGGTCGAAGGGGATATTGGCATAGAGCGCTGGGTTGGTTGCGTGTGTAGCGCTCGTTGAGAAAGAGAGCGTGTAGCCATCGGGTGCGGCTTTGGCTGTTGCGTCTGCCGAGATGTTGCCGCCCGCGCCAGTTTTGTTATCGACCACAACAGTCTGCCCAAGGAGGTCACCCAGCTTTTGGGCATACAGCCTGGCAATGACGTCAGTGGTGGTGCCCGCCGAGTAGGGCACAAGAAACTTAATCGACCGGTTTGGATAGTCTTGCGACTGTGCCTGCACACTGAGCGAAGATAACGTTCCGACCAGAGTGACGGCCAAGGTACCAATCAGTTGAGTTAGTTTTGAGCGTGAAAAGCGCAACATTGTGGTTCCTTTTGATTTTTGTCTGGATAATGATTGTTGCAACGAGTCTGTTTGATAGGGGCGCGCTACGCACCGAATCTAAGTTTTCTACAAAACACCAGGTACAGGCACTCAGGTTTTTTATGCACTAAGTGTAAAGCGCAAACAGGGCGGGCGGGAGGGTTTTATATACAGGTGAACCTGTATTGACAGTCCGTAAATAATCAGAAGAGCTTTTTGATGAGCCAAACGCCTACAGGCCGTAGGCAATGACTCCTCACGTCGCAATTAAGTCCTCAGCCGTTTGATGAGCGCTTCGGTGAACGCAACGGTTGTAGCCTTTCCGCCCAAATCCGTCGTTTTCACGTTGTCTTGATTAAGGGTTAGATCAATCGCATTGCGCAAGCGTGTGGCAAGCTCAGCGTGGCCGACATGGTCGAGCATCAGGCCCGAGGCCAAGAGCAAAGAAATCGGATTAGCAATCCCTTTGCCAGCAATGTCTGGCGCCGTACCGTGTACGGCTTCAAAAATTGCGACGTCCTTGCCAATGTTGGCACCCGGCGCCAGGCCAAGACCGCCTACCAAACCGGCGAGCTCGTCAGACAAAATATCACCAAACAAGTTCGAGCATAAAAGCATATCGAACTGCCAGGGGTTTAGTACAAGTTGCATGGCACAGGCGTCAACAATGCGATCATCCACTGCGACTCGGCCCTCGTATTCACGTGCGACGTTTCTCGCCTCTTCCAAAAATAATCCAGTTAATACTTTCAGAACGTTGGCTTTGTGCACGATCGTAATTTTTTTGCGACCATGTTTGACGGCATATTCGAAGGCGTAGCGCGCGATCCGGTTGATGCCGGCGCGGGTATTGGCGCCCGAAGACAACGCTACCGCCCTCGGATCGTCGCCAACGGCCAAATAGTGTTCATGCGCTACATAAAAACCTTCAAGGTTTTCTCGAATCAACACGATGTCGATTTTTTCAAAACGCCCGGGAACAATGGTCAAGGCTGGACGCACATTGGCGTAAAGGCCAAAGGTTTCGCGCAACCGCACGTTGGCCGACCGAAAGCCCTCGCCAATGGGCGTCGAAAGCGGGCCTTTCAGCGCCAAGCCATTTTTACGAATGCTATCGAGTAGCGGTTGCGGCATCGGGTCGCCGCAGGTGTCAAAGGCTGCCATCCCAGCAAGTTGAGTCTCCCATTTAAACGGTGCGCCTAAGGCGTCGAGTACGGCGACGGTGGCTTTGACCACTTCAGGGCCAATGCCATCGCCTGGGATCAGGGTGGCGGGGATGGGGTTCAGTGCAGTCATA
Source organism: uncultured Alcaligenaceae bacterium (assembly GCA_937952975.1). Classification (GTDB taxonomy): domain Bacteria; phylum Pseudomonadota; class Gammaproteobacteria; order Burkholderiales; family Burkholderiaceae_B; genus Zwartia. The sequence goes on along the minus strand of CALFXX010000137.1, from coordinate 21,516 downwards.
TTGTTCAAGCTCTCTTGTTAAGTATTGCTTGTCTCTTGTGGCTAAAATCAACGAATCCGCTAATATTAACGGTATTGATTCACGGTATTGCTCGCTCATCCCCCAAAAGAGACTCAACATGAACTTAACCCCCGCCCAATTGGCGCAGTTTGATAAAGACGGCTATTTGTTTTTTCCAGGTTTGTTTACCCCTGAAGAAACCAAAACCTTGAACGCAGCGGTGCCTGAGCTCTATAGCCGACGCGAGGCCTTTAATGTGCGTGAAAAAGATAGTGATGCTGTGCGCACCAATTTTGCGGCACACATGTACAGCGAGCCCTTTGCCAAGCTGGGGCGTCATCCACGCATGATCAAACCGGTTGAAGAACTGTTTGGCGAAAAGCTTTACATGCATCAGTTCAAGATCAACGGCAAGATGGCGTTTGAAGGCGACGTTTGGCAATGGCATCAAGACTATGGCACCTGGCTTAATGACGACATGATGCCGACTGAGCGTGCCATGAACGTTGCCATTTTTTTGGATGACGTGAATGCCTACAACGGGCCCCTGATGTTTATCCCGGGCAGCCACAAAAAGGGCGTGATTGAGGCTAAACATGATCTGACCACAACAAGCTACCCGCTTTGGACAGTCGACAATGCGCTGATCACTCAGTTGGTCGCGCGCGCGGGTGACAAAAATGGTGGAATCGTGAGCCCAACAGGCCCAGCGGGTTCAATGATTTTGTTTCATAGCTGTTTGGTGCATGCTTCGGCCAGCAATCTGTCGCCCTGGAATCGCAATGCAGTCTATCTGAGTCTGTGCGCGGTTTCTAACCATATTCGTCGTCATAAGCGGCCAGAGTTCATTGCTCATCGCGATTTCACCCCGATCGAATGCCTGCCTGATGATTGCCTGACTAAGTCCTACACAGTTGATTTACCTTGGGGTAAAGGTATGCCCGCTAGTGCGCTTGAAACTTCACTCGAAGAATTGAAGGTGGCTGCATGAGTTTGCATGCCAAGCTCTTAGAGCGTGCCGCGGCCAATCGCCCAATTCGCATTGGTTTAATCGGAGCTGGAAAATTCGGCTCGATGTACCTGTCGCAAATCCCGCGTACGCCTGGTGTGCATTTGGTCGGGATTGCGGATTTGTCACCGGCGGCTGCGCGCACCAATCTTGCGCGGGTCGGTTGGGAGTCAGAACGCTTGCAAGCCAAGTCATTGGATGATGCCGCTAAAAATGGCACGACCTTTATCTCTGATGATTGGCAGGCGTTGGTACGCCATCCTGCAGTTGACGTAGTGGTCGAATGCACGGGCTCCCCGATGCACGCCGTTGATCATATTCTTGAAGCTTTCGCGAATAAAAAGCATGTGGTGAACGTTACTGTTGAGGCAGATGCGTTTTGTGGCCCGTTACTGGGTTCACGCGCTTTGGCCGCTGGCGTGGTCTATTCGCTTGCCTTTGGTGATCAGCCTGCGCTGATTTGTGATTTGGTTGATTGGGCTCGCACCTGTGGCTTTCCGGTCGTGGCCGCTGGTCGCGGTCATAAATGGTTGCCGCACTTTTCTGAATCGACGCCAGAAACTGTTTGGGGTTTTTATGGCTTAACGCTCGAGCAAGCTGAACGTGGTGGGTTAAATCCCAAAATGTTTAATAGCTTTTTAGATGGTTCTAAACCGTCGATTGAAAGCACGGCCGTTTCGAACGCGACCGGTTTGGGTGTGCCGTCCAATGGGTTGCTCTATCCGCCTGCTAGCGTTGAAGATATTCCGTTTGTGACACGTCCCATCAGCGAAGGTGGCGTGCTTGAGCGCAAGGGCATGGTTGAGGTCATTTCAAGTCTTGAAAAAGATGGTCGAGTGATACCGTACGATATCCGAATGGGTGTTTGGGTGACGGTTGAGGCTGAAACTGATTACATCAAGAATTGCTTTGAAGAGTACAACGCCCATACCGACCCAACCGGGCGCTATTTCACGTTGTACAAGCGCTGGCATTTAATCGGCCTTGAGGTAGGTATGAGTGTCGCGAGTGTTGCACTTCGCGGCGAGGCGACCGGTGTGGCGACTGGCTGGAACGCCGACGTCGTGGCCACAGCGAAACGCGACTTGAGGCCAGGCGATATGCTCGATGGTGAGGGCGGCTATACGGTGTGGGGTAAGTTGTTGCCGGCCTCAACCTCGAAGCGTATGGGCGGCCTACCACTCGGTATGGCGCACAACGTCAAGGTGGTGCGGGCGGTCGCGAAAGGTCAAAGCTTGTGCTGGGACGATGTGCAGATGGATCCCAACACTGCGGCGTTCAAGATCAGGCGCGAGATGGAATCGGCCTATACATTTTGAGGCGTTGCTGAGTCAATTTGAGCGACTGCAAAAATGACTTGCAGTCCGCTTACAGGCTTTGAGTCGTAGTAGAAACATGCGAATAATTGGCAGGGCACGATAAGATAGCTAAATGAAAAAAATCGTTCATGTTGTCGCGTTCTGTTGCTGGTTGCTCTTGGGATCACTATCGCCAGCAGGCGCACAGTCGGCCGAAATTTTTAAGCCACTCAAAGTTGGCCAGCATGTCAATATCACCTCGGTAAACGGTGGCGTTGAGGTCTCGTTGCTTGATGATGGTGCGCTGCCTAGCGGCTATGTGGTGGTCGAACTTGGTTCGACCTATTTGTTAGTCGAAGACTACGTCAAAATCACGCGTAGTTGGATTCCATTGACGGCGATTGTGAAAGTGACTCATACGCGTTTGCCTAAATCGACTCGGTAAGATCGCTATAACGCTGAGTTGACCTATTCATTGAAAGTAACCCTAGAGAAAACAACATGGCTGGGTACGTACAAGATGCACAGGGACTCGACGTCGGTACCAAAGCTGGCTGTTTATTTTGCGATGCTCAACTCACGGATCGTTCGCGTATTGTTGAAGAAAACGAACTGGCGTATGCAACGCGTGACGCGTATCCTGTCACGCCTTTTCATACATTGTTCATTCCGAAGCGGCATACGATCGACTACTTCGGTTTAACTGAGGCTGAAGTCGCCGCGATTCATGCGCTGATTCATTCACAAAAAAAAATAATTGATGCGCTAGATCCAACCATTGGCGGCTACAACATCGGGATGAATTGTGGTGAAATTGCCGGACAATCGGTTTGGCATTGTCATGTGCATCTGATCCCAAGGCGCTTGGGCGACACAGAGTTTCCGAAAGGGGGCGTGAGGCACGTGATCCCTTGGAAAGGGCGCTACATCGATCCAAACAGCTGATCAACTGGCCAATCGATCAGCGCCGGGTTCTCATCTTCGGGTAAGAAGAATCAATCTGAAGCAAACGCACCGATTTGCTTTGGTGCAAGGCCTTAGGCGGTAACCTGAGGCTGCTTGTTCACGACTTGTGACTCTATTACAGCGCAAAGCTATCGATCTGTATAATACATTTTAAATATATATCGATCTGTTTTACAGATATTATGTTTGATTGTGTGGGGCTGCTTAATTGGAACTTAGACAACTTCGCTATTTTTTAGCCATCGCTGAGCATGGTACGTTTTCAAAGGCGGCCGGCAAAGTGTTTGTGGCGCAGTCTGCGCTCAGCCATCAGTTGGCTCAGCTTGAAGAAGAGCTCGGTGCGCGATTGTTTGAGCGGTCGCGTCGCGGTGTAGAGCTGACCGAGGCGGGCACGGTGTTTCACACCTATGCGACCTCAATCCTGCGACAAGTCGAAGACGCTGCCTCAAGCGTGGCTGGGCTGACCGACTCACCGGCGGGCAAAGTGGTGTTTGGCATACCGCACAGTGCTTCGCACGCGTTGGCCTTGCCTTTATTGAAAGCTGTTCGAGAAGAGCTTCCGAACGTGCAGCTTGAACTGACAGAAGAGTTAACGGGCAATTTAACCCGTCAGCTGCTCGCAGGCTCACTGCACATGGCGATCTTGTTTGATGATGGCACCCTTGATGACTTTATTTCAGAGCCGTTGGTGTCTGAAAAAATGTCGCTGATCTATCGCCCAGAGGTGGGTGATAAACAGACGAGGGTCAGCATCTCGTTTCGCGACGCCCTGGCTAAAGCGCTCATTTTGCCGGCGCAGCCACACGGAGTGAGGCCCTTGATTGAGCAGCAAGCGGCTCAGGCGGGTTTGCTTGCGCCGAACGTGGTGGCAGAGATCAGTTCTATCAGTATCTTGCGCACCTCGTTGCTTGCGGGTCTGGGTTGTACGATATTGCCCGTAATGCCCTTAAAAGCCGAGCTTGATAGTCGAGCGTTAGTTGCCTTAGCCATTCGTGCCCCTGCTGTGCAAAGGGTCGTGGCAATATGTCGGTCGCGCCATATCCCGCTTTCAACCGCGGCCACCTCTGTGGGTACGCTCGCAACGAAGGTGGTGCGTGCACTTTGCCAACAAGGCTTATGGGTGGATGGTCGTTATATTGGTCGCTAGACCCATATTTTTATTGCGATAGCAAGCTTCAAGACAGCATGCGCCGAATTTTTGCGCTCAGCATATCAACTAACAAGACTAGCCCAATCATGACTAACAGGATCGAACTCGTTTCTGGCATCTTGAATAGGCTGAGGTAATACGACAGCATTTGGCCAAGTCCACCAGCGCCAACAATGCCTAACACTGTTGCTGCTCGAATGTTGTTTTCCCAGCGGTAAAGTGTGTAGCTCACTAGCTGTGGAGCGATTTGCGGAACCTGTACAAAAAAGAAAATTTTGCTGCGACTAATGCCGCGTACGCTGAGGGCAAACTCATTTTCTTTTGGGGCATTTTCAAGCGCTTCAGCAAACATGCGGCCCAAGACGCCAGTTGTGTGCAGTGCGAGTGCCAAAGTGCCAGACATCGGCCCCAAGCCGGCCGAGATCAACAGTAACGCCGCCCACATCAGCTCTGGAACGCTACGCAGAGCACTCAGCATCCAGCGGGCGCCCGAGCGAAGCAGGCTAAAGCGCGTAGGCGAACGTTTGCTTGCCGGAATTGCTAGGGCGAGCCCCAGGACAAACGCGATGAGTGTGCCCAAAGCCGACATCGCGAGTGTTTCAAGTGCAGCGGGCAATAGCTTTAACCAAAAGGGACCAGACCAATTTGGCTGAGTCAGTTCAGCAATAAACAGCCCCATCTTGCGCAGGGTGCCTGGGTTAAAAAAAGCACCGAATTGTAGGTTAAGGCTTGCGAAGCTCGCGATGATTAAGACACAGCAAGCGATGCAAAAAAATATTGCTTTGGGTCTCATGATAAAAACTTTCTTAACCAGGCGCTGACCATATCAGAGCACCAAACCAGAAGCAAAAACACAATCAGTATGGTCAACACCTCAGAGCCATTAAACATTTTTAATGACGCGTCCATCATTTGCCCGAGGCCTCCTGCGCCAACGAAGCCTAGAACGGCGGATGAGCGAATGGCACACTCCCAGCGATAAATCGTGTAGCTCGTCAGTTCATCGGCATTTTGGGGTAACAGGGCATAAAACAAGGTTTGCAGACGACCTGCGCCATTACGCATCAACGCTTGTGAGTTGCTTGGGTCGCCGCTTTCTAGGATGTCGGCGTAGACCTTGCCCAACATGCCCGCGTAGGTCAGTGCAATGGCCAGCACCCCCGAAGTTGGTCCAAGGCCAACAACCCGTACAAAAATTAAGGCCCAAATCAACTCAGGCACGCTGCGTAAAATGATCAAAATAGCTCTAACAACTTCACGGACCGCCGTCGGAAAAACTTGCATGCGACCGGTCAGCGCAGAGAGTGAGAGCACTCTGACCGCTAAAATCGCGAGCGGTACCGCTGAAACAATTGCGAGTGAGATGCCGACCGTTGCCATGGCCACTGTGCGCCAGGTTTCCTGTGCGACTTGAACTAAAAAATCAGAAGAAACATTAGGAGGAAAAAAACTCGCTAAAAAATTTCTAGTTTGTTTTAAGCTTTCGGGGCCCCAGAGCGTCCAGATTTTGAACTCGGTCCATTCAAGCATTGGCCACAAGATCAATAGCGCAAGGATTGCACCAGTCAGTCGACGCGACCATGCTGGATCGCGCAACCGCTGCGTTGCGACAGTTGACGAGTTAGAGGCCGTGGTCAGCAAGGTCATGCGCCTGGTGAGTATTGGTCGCGGGTCAGCGACAGACCGGCGCAAAGGCAGGGCGCGCGACCGTGCTACCGGACGTTTGCTCGGCATCAAAGGCGTGATCGACCTCGGTTTGATGGCGATAGAGTTCTGCCAACAGTTCGGGGGTCACTTGCGCCACGGGCAGATCGAATTGGATCTGCCCCTGCGCCAAACCAATGATGCGTGGAAAAAACTTCAAAGCCATTTCAACATGATGTAGTGTGGCCACTAAGGTCGCCTGACGGTCGTGAGCCATCTGACACAAAGAGGCCAAGGCCTGATCACCGCGTTGTGGATCAAGCGCAGATAAAGGCTCGTCAATGAGTAACAGTTGCGCATTTGAGATCATCGCGCGTGCGAGCCCAACTCGTTGCCGTTCGCCTCCTGATAAACGATCAACCCGCTCAAAGAGTTTCTCGGATAGATCAAAGCGAGCCAAAGAGTCGTGAACTGCTTGCAGATTAGTGGGGTAAATCAAGTTACGCAAGCTTTGAAGCAAGCTGAGTTGCGGAAGCTTGCCCGCGAGCACCGAAGTGACGACCCGTTGACGGGGTACGAGTGGAGCAATCTGTGGTGCTAAAAATAACTCACCACGCAGTTCTTTGAGCGCGGCATTGCTGAGTGCCCACGGATCTTGTCCGTTGAGCTGTAAGCCTCCCTCGTTTGGTCGCAGGGCGCACGCCAGCACATGTAGCAACGAGGTCTTGCCAGCGCCCGAAGGACCGATGATTGCGATTTTTTCACCTGACGCGATCGTCAAAGAGACGTTGCTGAGCACTTCGCCGTTACGTGAGGCAGTTGGCGGGTGGCGTACTGACACCCGCTCTAAGTGAATCTTCATGGTCGCAGGCCTAAGCCGATCAGGCGATGAACGCGCAAAAGTTTCAAGGCGGGTGCTTATTTTAGTAAGCCAGCGTTTGCCGCTGCAGCCTCAATGTCTTTGTAGTTTTCAGTTTTGGTTGGAACAAATTTCGTCGCACGCTGTAGCGCGAGAATCTCTTTTCCTTCTGGTGTATCGGGGCTTAAAGCTAAAAAGGCGTCGGTTAACAGCTTACGCCTGGCTTCGGGCATCGCGCTATGCACAGTCCAGTTGTAATCAAAATAAGTGGGTGTGGTGTAAAAGGCGCGAACCTTAGTTGTGTCGACTTTTTTATCGGCAACAAATTTCTCCCAGACCGAAATATTTAGCGCACCTGCATCAACTTTTCCTGAGGCGACAGCGGCAATGGTGGCGTCATGTGCACCTGAGAAGGCGATGCGCTTTAAGTCATTATCCGGGTTGATGCCCGCCGCCAACAAAAAGCTGCGCGGCATGAGATGACCTGAGGTGCTTGAAGGAGAACCAAAGCTCAGGGTCTTACCTTTGAGGTCTTTTAATTCTTTAATATCGGCTGAGGCAGTAATAAATATCGATTGAAACTTTGTATCCTCTTCGCGCTGCACAAGCGGGATGACCTTGCCGCCAGAGCGAATGTTGGCTTGCACAAAGGTAAAACCACCAAACCAGGCCAAGTCAACTTGTTGATTGACCAAGGCTTCAACTGAAGCGGCATAATCCGAGACGGGGATATATTCAACTTTGACGCCTAAGACTTTTTCTAAGTATTTGATTAGAGGCACAGCTTTACGCGCAAGTTCAGTGGGTGACTCGTCAGGAATCGCTGTGACTTTAAACACCGCTTGAGCCTGAGCGACTGTGTTCAGACCTACGCTCAGCGCGGCGATCGTCAAACAGGCCAATAAGCGGGCGCGTACCGTTGAAATGAAACCGAGCATGTTGTGTATCCTCAATAAATAGAATAGGGGCATCAGCCACCGATACCTCGTACGCCATGATACTAGTATCAGGGTGTTTTGACTTCGCACGACCATCAGGCTGTTTGGGCTAAAGTGCGCAGGTCCTGAAGCCTGAGTAGATGTCTCGGCGCTCAGGCGTAAAAAAGTTGCGGTACTGCACGTGGCGTAAAACGTGATGGGTCACGCGGGCGGCACCACGTAATACTTTGCGGGTTCCAAACCAAGGGGCGGAGTATTCGGCGTAGGGATGCACGATAAAGCCTTCGAAGGGCTGAAAAGTATCTTGAGTCCACTCCCATACCTGGCCCCAGTTAAAGTTCGCGAGGCTTCGTGCAGCGCAATCCCATTCGGCTTCAGTCGGTAAGCGACATTTAGCCCACGCGCAGTACGCCTGGGCGTCATCCCAAGAAATATGGACAGCGGTTGCCTGCATAGGCATGGGCTTCCAGACGCCAAAAGTCTGAACGGCAAAGCTTGACCCCTCACGCCGAACATAAAGCGGTAAGCGATATCCGGTTGCCTCAACAAACGCCATATATTGCGCCCAACTGACTGGTTGGAGACTGATTTCAAACGCCTTGAGTGCAACAGGGTGCGCGACGAGTTCGTTATCAAAACAAAAGTGCTCGGGCGAAGACCCCAGTGACCAGAGTTGTGTTGGCAGCTGTGCGGTCAACGAACAGGGTTCACCAGTGTTGGGGCCATCCGTGCCGCTGGCGTGTACCCACACGAGTTCAAAGGGTATTGAGAGCGCCTGTGCCATGTAGGCGCTTGCTTCGAGGTGCATGGCCTCGTGTTGTAAGGCCAGCCAGTAAAAATAAAGTGCTTGCCCGCCTTCTGGCTCATTTTGCAACAGTTCAAGGGTTTGCTTGAGGGTTTGGGCGGCAAATGTCAGGCAAACGTCTTGTGCGGGAAGTGCTTGATCCCAGCGCGTGACATGTTGTACTTTAGCGCTGTCGAACCATTGGTCGGCGTGAGCAAGCAGTGAATCGTCTTTTGTAGGATTGCTTTGTAGTGCCACGCCTTGAGAACGTTTTCGATTGCGGGCAATCCAGTATTCTTGAAACCAAGCGATGTGGCCAAGCTCCCATAGCGGCGGATTAAATTCTGTTTTGTAAGGGATATGCAATTGATTGGCGCGTTCGTAGGCTCGAAACGAACTCAGCGTATGGGCTCGCAGTTCTTGTAGTGCCGCAGTAAGCTCTTTGGCGTTTGCCTGACGCATCACTTTTAATTGCCTTCAATGTTTATAGCCGCTCAAGCTCACAAGCCTAAGATCGTTATTGTAAGTCCGGCGCTCGCGAGCGCCAATAACGGCAATTGGCAGACCGCCCGCCGCTATGCAACGATGTTGTCAAAGACTTGTTCGGTGCGAATCGTACAAGAGTGGGAGGGCGACCACGACGATGACGTATTGATTGCCTTGCATGCGCGCCGTAGTTACGCCTCCATTGCTGCGTGGCATGCTGCCAGGGGCTCGACGGGGTTAGTCGTGGTATTGACAGGCACCGACCTGTATCGCGACATTCAGCAAGACTCGCAGGCGCAGCAGTCGTTGCACTGGGCTGCTCGGCTTGTCGTGCTGCAAGCCGCCGGTTTAGCCGAGTTACCGATTGGTCTGCGTGATAAAACCCAAGTGTTATTTCAATCGACTACCACCCGCCAAACACTCGCGAAAACTAAACGTCGTGTACGGGCTGTGATGGTGGGGCATTTGCGTGCTGAAAAATCCCCTCAAACTTTTTTCGAAGCGGCTGGGTTGTTGTCTGAGCATAGCGACCTCGAGCTACGCCATATTGGTGGCGAGCATGACCTCGCGTTAGCGCAGCAAGCTCATCAGACCGCGGTTCGTTATTCAAATTACCAGTTTTTAGGTGCGCTCAGCCATGAACAAACGAGGCGATACATTCAGCGCTCGCACGTTTTGGTGCACGCCAGTGTGATGGAGGGCGGCGCCCACGTCATTATGGAGGCCATCTGTAGCGGCGTTCCAGTGCTGGCCTCGCGGATTGCGGGCAACATCGGTATGCTCGGAGAAGACTATGCCGGATTTTTTACAGTGGGTGACGCGCACGACTTGGCAAGCTTGCTCGTGAAATTTAGAAATGAACCAGTATTCGTGGCGCAATTGCAAGCCCAGTGCGCCGCCCGCGCACCTATATTTGCGCCGGCTCAGGAATGCAGTGGATTGATTACAATCATTGAAGATCTCATCCTTAAGGAAACCTCATGACCACCAATGAACCTCGTTTGACCTCGCTCTCGCACGGCGGTGGCTGTGGCTGCAAAATCGCTCCGGCGGTATTGTCTGAGATTTTAAAAGGCACCTTACAGATGCCGATCCCAAAAGAGTTGATGGTGGGGATCGCGACTGCAGATGATGCGGCGGTTTATAAAATCAACGATCAACAGGCGTTGATTGCAACGACTGATTTTTTTATGCCAATCGTTGATGACCCTTATGATTTTGGCCGTATCGCAGCGACCAATGCGATTAGCGACGTCTATGCCATGGGCGGTAAACCAATTTTGGCGCTCGCCTTGGTTGGGATGCCCATCAACGTCTTGTCTACCGACACGATTGGAAAAATTCTGGCCGGTGGGGCTTCGGTATGCAACACGGCGGGTATCCCGATTGCAGGGGGTCATACGATCGATTCAGTCGAGCCCATTTATGGCTTGGTTGTGTTGGGTTTGATTCACCCTGATCGCGTCAAGCGCAATGATGGTGCACGCAAGGGCGATGTGATGGTGTTGGGCAAGCCCATTGGCGTCGGGATTTTATCCGCGGCTTTAAAAAAAGAGGCACTCGATGCCGTGGGTTACGAGTCAATGCTTGCAAATGCAACTAAGCTCAACACCCCGGGGCCTGAGCTCGCTGAACTGTCGGGCGTTCACGCCTTGACGGATGTCACGGGCTTCGGTTTGGCTGGCCATGCGTTAGAACTGGCGCGCGGCGCCAATTTGACGGCGCATATTCAGTGGGCAGACGTGCCCTTGTTACCTAACGTGTCTGATTTAATCAAGGCGGGGATGGTGACCGGTGCCTCGGGTCGTAATTGGGATGGTTACGGTAACGAGATCAAGCTTGCGGCGGGTCTGCCTGCTGATTGTCAAACACTGTTGTCTGATCCCCAAACGAGTGGTGGGCTCTTGGTGTGCTGTTCACCCGAAACCGTGCCCGAAGTCTTGGCAGTATTTAACCGCCACGGGTTTAAAGATGCCGCTGTCATTGGCAGCATTGGCGAGACGCAAGCGACCCGTCTGTTGATCGAGTAATGAGCAAGCAAGAGGCTTGGTTTAGCGTATTCAAGTGATACCCGTCGAGTCACCTTTGGCCCGCCGAGCCCTGCACAAGGGTTGCGGCTGGCTTGAGCGATTGACTCTTTTTATTGTGTTGGGGTTTGCGTTAGCGTTTGCGCAAGTTTCAGTTGCGCAGCCTTTAGTGGTTGGGTCAAAGCGCTTTACCGAGTCATATATTCTTGGCGAAATTGTGAGCCAGGCGGTCGCGTCGGCCGGACACGATCGAGTGGTGCTGAAGTCGGGCTTGGGTAACACCGGTATTTTGTTGTCGGCTTTAGTCAGCGGTGAAATAGATCTTTATCCCGAATACACCGGCACCATCACACGCGAGATTTTAAAAACCGAGCAGGTGTTGTCTCTCGTAGAAATCAACGCGCGCTTATTGCCACTTGGGCTGCAGGCCGGTGTATTGCTTGGGTTTGATAACTCTTATGTGTTGGCGGTTCGCCGCGAGCTCGCCCAAAAACTTCAACTGCGCAGCATTGCAGACTTGGCTAAGCATCCTGAGTTGATGCTTGGCTTTTCTCATGAGTTTATTGGTCGAAGCGATGGCTGGAAGAGCCTGTCGAACAGATATCAACTCGCTCAATTTTCACCCAGAGGGCTAGATCACGGCCTTGCCTACGAGGCAATCAAGGCGAGACAAATCGATGTGATGGATGCCTACGGCACTGATGCAAAGTTGCTGCGTGACGGGCTAGTGGTACTGCAAGATGAGCTAAAGTTTTTTCCGACCTATGACGCACTCTTGTTGTATCGGTTAGACGTGCCAACTAAATTTTCGGCCTCGTGGCAAGTGCTGTTGGGGTTGCAACATAAGATCTCTCAACAGACTATGCGTGAGCTCAATGCACGCTCTGAGATTGACGGCCAGCCTTTCGTAGCGGTGGCTCGTGATTTTTTACAAGCGCAAACCGCAGGCGAAAAAAACTTGGTATCGAACCGTGAGGGCGCGGTGCTCGCAGAACGTATCCCCACTCAGCAGTCGTTTGTATATGTATTGTTTGGCACCGATTTCTTACGTCTGGGTGCTCAACATCTGTTGTTAGTATTGGTCTCGTTACTCTTGGCGATTACGGTTGGGATTCCTTTGGGCGTGTTAAGTTTTTATCGACCCAAGGCGGGGCAGGCTGTATTGTCAGTCACGAGTGTCATTCAAACGATTCCGTCACTTGCGCTGCTTGCTTTTTTAATTTCCTTGTTTGGTTTAATCGGTACCGTCCCTGCAATCGCAGCCTTATTTTTGTATGCGCTATTGCCCATCATACAAAGCACTCATGCGGGGCTCAGCGAAATCTCACCGTCAATGCGTCAAGCGGCCAAAGCTCTGGGCTTGAGTGCGCGTGATCAGCTTTTTCTGATCGAGCTGCCTTTGGCGCGCACGATGATTTTGAGTGGTATTCAGATCTCTGCGGTGTTGAGTGTTGGCACCGCAACCATCGCCGCCTTTGTAGGCGCCGGTGGTTTCGGCGAACGTATCGCCCAAGGTCTGGCCTTGAACAACACGGCAATGCTGTTGGCGGGTGCTATTCCATCCGCGGGGTTGGCGTTATTGATCCAATACGGATTTTTTGTATTTGAACGCAGATTGAGTCAACGTAACCATGTTGCCTCACTGCTCCCTAACGGCCCAGCGGGTTGATCCCATTGCATGGCAACTCCTGAGACGTCAACGGGCCAATGCAAGCGTCGTGCTGCACCCCAGTACGTGTCTTCATGCGTGGCGGCTTGATCCGCCTCTGTTTCAGGCGCAAGTGTTTCATTGCTTTTTTCGGGATGGCTAAGCGTTGTCATGAGTAATGCCCCGGTTCGGGCAAGCGATGCACGAGCGATGCTGCCACGTCCAGTCCTTAGTCGCGTCTCAAGACCGCGTAAAGCCGCAGTCGCCAAGATGTAGCCCGTCGCGTGATCGAGCGCCTGTACCGGTAACGGTTTTGGCTTTGGACTTGCTGCCAGTTGTTGGCCTGCGTGTGCAATGCCCATACTCATTTGCACCAGGCTATCAAAGCCGCGACGATGTTTCCATGGGCCAGTGAAACCGTAGGCGTCTAGTGAGATATCGACCAAGCCAGGTCGAATTTTTTGTCGCTGCTCTGCATCCAACCCCAACGCTGACAACGCGTCGCTGCGATAGCCGTGCACAAGGATATCTGCCTCGCTCAGTAAGGTGATCCAGCGCTCACGCTCAGACGCATTTCGCAAGTCAAGGCGAGTACAGCGCTTGCCTAATGTCATCTCTGGGGCGAGCGTCGGCTCATCCCACCAAGGCGGGTCAACACGCAAGACTTCAGCGCCTAAGCCCGCAAGCATGCGTGTGGCAGAGGGCCCCGCCAAGACGCGTGTCATATCCAGAACCTTCAGGCCTTGAAGCGGACGAGCGCTGTGAAAGGTCCACCGTGGTTGAGCCATCGGCGCACCAGCCTGCCAGTGCAGCAGAGGCTCGCTGAGTACGGCTTGGCCGTGTGGGTGTGCCTGCCAGTCTTGCCACGAGCGCATGGTCGCAGCGCAGCCTCCCTCGGCTAAGACCCTGGCCTCAAGCGCGTCAGCTGACCAGTTTGCAACGGCTTGGGTAATATCGGCGCGCCCCTTAGGTGCTGTCAGATTTAAGGCGCGTAAGGCGGCCGCCCGGTGGTGCGCGGCGTTGGTATGCAGGCGGATCCAGCCGTCATTGGTCTGATAGTCGCCGATCACGAAATCTTCGGCAGCTGGCGGCTTCCAACTAATGGGGCGCAGCGAATAGTCAAACCAGAAGGACGCGAGGCGACGATCGACAGTAACGGTCTTTACTGAGGACGTTGTGTTTGTTTGCGTCACGCTAGCCACAGAGGTCGACTCCGTCGTTTCAGATACCAACGCCGTCTCGATCGTGTCAAGTAAAGAGCAAAGTGCAAGCCCGGCGGCACCCATGGCCGCAGCAGCTAAATCTGTCACGGCAAAGACCGAAGGGAGCTCACCCTCGCCCTTGAATGCCACCCGCTTTAATGCGTGTTCTTTGCCTTGTGCGGCAAACCAAATTGCTTTAAGGAGCTGCGCGGCGATAGTGTTTGGTTGCATGACGCTCGAAATTATGAATAAAACCTGATTTGAATCAAGCCAGTGGGCCCATGATTGCATGAAAACCGTGGTGTATGCCAGGCCATCTAGGTAGAACTACTGGTATCATTTGAGATAATAACAATTCTCATTTAGATATTGGCGTTCGGGCAGCTCATGCAACGATTACATACAGCTCAAGTCGGGCAGTTATATCGAATCGCCGAGGTTCGGGCAGATGCCTTGATGCCCGACTGCGATCGACAGCTCAATGAACTTGGGTTCTTGGTGGGTGAACAGGTCATGGTGCTTCGACGCGCAATGCCGGGCGCAGACCCTTTGGTTGTGCGTATCGGCATGTCAACGTTTGCTTTGCGTGCTGCTGAGGCGGCGTTAGTGGGTGTGCAAACCGAGCAAATCTCATCCGCTGTGATGGCAGGCGGCAGCGCGTGATTGAAACTCCGATCCATCTTTATCCTACGGGCCCGCTTGTGGCGCTGGTGGGTAATCCCAATTGCGGCAAAACAGCCCTGTTTAATCGGCTCACTGGCAGCCGCCAAAAAGTGGCGAACTATGCTGGGGTAACTGTGGAGCGCAAAGAAGGCCGGCTGATCACGCCTGCCGGTAAAAGCCTTCGCATTCTTGATTTGCCCGGCACATATAGCTTGTATCCGCGCTCGCTTGATGAGCGTGTTACCTGCGATGTCTTGGCAGGGCGTGCTGTCGGTGAAAAACGCCCTGATCTCGTTGTCTGTGTTGTTGATGCCACCAACCTGCGCCGAAGTTTGAGATTGGTGTTGGCGGTGCAGCGCATGAACCTACCCTGTGTCGTGGCGTTGAACATGTCAGACGAGGCGCGTGCGCGAGGGATACAGGTCGACGAAACATTACTGTCCGCAAGTCTTGGCGTGCGGGTGGTGTCGACCGTCGCGATTGAGATGCACGGGGATCAGGCTTTACGCGCATTGTTTGATGACACGACAATCTGGCAAGCCACGACCTTAAAACTCGATCTATCTGAAATTGAAGATAGTACACAGCTTGACCACGAGCGCGTCCAGTCAATTTTGCGAGCGCTCAACCTAGACCGCATCACCCCAGATGAAGCCACTGCCAAGCTTGATCGGGTGTTATTGCATCCTGTCTTTGGCCCCGCGATTTTAGTGCTTTTGTTATTTTTGATCTTTCAGGCGATGTTTAGTTGGGCGGCAGTTCCCATGGAGTGGATCAAAGACGCCACCGCTTGGTTTTCAGAGCAAGCGGTGCAGTGGTTGCCAGATACCTGGCTGCGTAGTTTGTTGGTGGATGGCATCATCGCAGGTGCAGGGGCGGTGATTGTTTTTTTGCCGCAAATTTTGATTTTGTTTGGTTTTATTTTGATTCTAGAAGAGTCGGGCTACTTGCCACGTGCGGCCTATTTACTTGACCGGTTGATGGGGTCTGTCGGATTGTCTGGGCGTTCGTTCATCCCGTTGTTATCAAGCTTTGCGTGTGCAATCCCGGGCATCATTGCGATCCGTACGATCCCAAACGCGCGCGATCGCGTCGTAACAATGTTGATTGCGCCGTTAATGACTTGCTCCGCGCGCTTACCCATTTACGCGCTGCTGATTGCAGCATTTATTCCTCAACAAACAATCGCAGGCTTTTTGCAATTGCAGGGTGTTGTGATGTTTGTGCTGTATCTAGCCGGTATCATCGGGGCGATGGCTGTAGCGTGGCTCTTAAAAAAGCTCACTGCTGCAGGTCGACAGGTGCGCCCCTTGATGATGGAGCTCCCGACTTATCGACGCCCACACCTTCGCAATATTTTGATGGGTCTGCTGCATCGCGCGCAATTATTCCTGCGCCGTGTAGGTGGTGTGATTATGGTGTTGACGATTGCCTTATGGTTTTTGGCGAGTTTTCCGGGCGCGCCCGAAGGCGCAACCAACGCAGCGATTGAATATAGTTTTGCAGGTATGCTCGGTCATGCCTTGGCCGTTGTCCTGGCCCCGATTGGCTTTAACTGGCAGATCTCGATTGCTTTGATCCCGGGTATGGCTGCGCGCGAAGTAGCGATCAGTGCACTTGGCACGGTCTATGCACTGTCTGCGACGGGTGCTGCAGCAACCGATACGCTGGGCCCATTGTTGGCTCAGCAGTGGAGCCTGCCAACAGCGTTAGCGATGCTCGCTTGGTATGTCTTTGCACCGCAATGTATTTCAACCATCGCGACTCTTAAAAGAGAAAGTGGTGGTTGGACAATCCCTGTTGTCGCCACCACTTATTTATTTGCCTTGGCATATCTTGCAGCGTTCATCACTTATCGCGTCGCGTTAGCCTTATCTTGAAAAGCGTCATTGTTTTCATTCG
The DNA here is from genome assembly GCA_937952975.1 of uncultured Alcaligenaceae bacterium. Classification (GTDB taxonomy): domain Bacteria; phylum Pseudomonadota; class Gammaproteobacteria; order Burkholderiales; family Burkholderiaceae_B; genus Zwartia. The sequence goes on along the minus strand of CALFXX010000137.1, from coordinate 4,940 downwards.
AAGCATGCGGTTTTTAGGGACGCAAATTGTGTCCTATCCGCTGCTTTATCAAATTAAGCAATTTTGGCCCGAGTGTCATCTGAGGGTGGTCGCGCAAGATGCTGTGAGTCAACATTATTTGAATTTGCCATGGGTGGATGCGTTCACGCAGGCAGATAAATTGCCCGCGGTGTATCGCGCGATGGATGGCAGCGCAGACTTGGTCATTGCCTTGCACTTTGCCAGTGAAAAATACGGTATTGCGGCGTTATTAAAGCGCCCAACGTTTCGCCTTGGTTTCAAAAACAAGCGCGTCACCGATTTTGTCTGGACTCACTCGCACCGCAAAGATTTTTCTGAGTACATGGGGCTCGCGAATTTGCGCGTATTGGCTGCGTTTAAGGATTTTGATCCTGCCCAGGTCGCTCGGCGGTGTGTACAAGCGTTGGCCGAGCTAGAGGGCCCGGCTTTAGCGACTGCGCCGCCTGACCTTGCTCCCGTCAGTGATGCGACGACGTATCCTTTGTCTGTTAATGAGTCAGGCACTCAGTCATTTGGCGCTTTTGACGCAAACGCCCCGCTAGTTGTCTTGATGCCAGGCGGTGGCGCGGGCGACTACAAACGCTGGCCGATTGAACACTACGTTGCTTTGGCTGATTTACTGAAGTCGACCCTGATGCCGCAAGCGAGATTTTGCTTTGTGATGGGCCCTGACGAAGCCGAGCAGCACCGCTGGTTACAAAGCCTTGAGCGCAGGGATTTTGTATATCTGATGACTCGGCCCTTAGCTGACATCGCGAAAGCGGTGATGGATGCGGAGCTTGTAGTGGCAAATGATTGCGGCCCATCGCATTTGGCGCAATTTGCGGGCGTGCCTTACGTAGGTATCTTTCACGAAAGTAACCGCGAGTGGTTTTGGACGCGAGAAACCAGTCTTGACGTGTTACCGCAAGACGGCACGACTGAGATTAAAAATGTCAGGCCTGAGCAGGTCCTTCAGGCTTGTCGACAGGTCTTGAGTCGTGTGGCCTCGACCGATCCTCAACATGGCTCCAAGGGCTGATTCACCTTGGTAGTCGCTTGTGTACAACGCGTCTAAAAAAAACTCATCAGGCTTCCTACTCTGTCGCGCAGACTGGGTGCTAAACGACCCAAAGTGTCGTATAAAGAGCAAGTAGCCAGTCTAATCTGGCAAATACAAATATAAGTCGTCAAATAAATCGCGAGACAACGCACGATCAAAGACTCGATCTTTGTCAGGAATCCTATGAACACGCCTAAACCTATTCCCACCCCTTTGACTGTCACGGGGCTTAATGTGCACGACTCGGTGGGGCATGCGATCGTGCGTGCTCTCAAACGCCATGGCGTTGAATGTACCTTTGGCCAAAGCCTACCCACCATGTTTCAGTTGTCGGCAGAAGAGGGTGGCATCAAACAGATTGTGTATCGCACCGAAAACGCGGGTGGCTATATGGCCGATGCCTATGCGCGTCTCACTGGCAAGCCCGGTATTGTGACGGCACAAAACGGCCCTGCCGCCGCATTGTTAGTAGCGCCCCTCGCCGAGGCGCTTAAAGCGTCGATCCCAGTCATTGCCTTGGTGCAAGATGTCAGTCGTCTGCAAACCGATAAAAATGCCTTTCAAGATTTAGACCACATTGGCATGTTTAGCGCCGTGTCAAAGTGGGTACGCCGCGTCAATGAACCTAGTCGCGTCGATGACTACATTGATCAGGCCTTTACGATGGCCTGTTCGGGGCGACCCGGGCCTGTGGTGTTGATGTTTCCGAGCGATGTGTTGACCGAGCCTCTGGTGCCTTCGACCCGCACCGCGTGCTTGGGACGGTTTCCCTTAGACCCAACCGTTGCCTCACCTGCTGCAGTGCGCCAGGCGGCAGAGCTGTTGGCAAAAGCTGAACGCCCATTGGTGATCGCCGGCGGCGGTGTTCATCTGTCACATGGCCGCGCCGCACTGACGCGCTTGATGGACGAAGCACACTTGCCTGTGGCGACTACCGTGATGGGCAAGGGCACTGTTGATGAGCGGCATTCACTGGCTGTCGGTGTGGTTGGTTATTTCATGGGGCCCAACGGCGCCACGCGCTATCAGCGTAAGCTCGTGACAGAGGCCGATGTTGTGCTCTTGGTGGGTAATCGTACCAATCAAAATGGTACGGATTCATGGCAGCTATATCCCAAAAATGCGCATTACATTCATTTGGATATCGATGGCACTGAGGTGGGTCGCAACTACGAGGCGACGCGTCTGGTGGGTGATGCCGGACTGACACTTGATGCGTTGGCCGAGGAGATGGGCAAGCTTGATTTGTCAAAGCGGCGTGGTCAGCGTCCCGCGCTCGAGGCGAGTATTCAGGCGGCGCGCGACGCCTATCTAAAAGAATCAGCCCCTGTGCGTCTGTCATCGCAGGCGCCGATTCGCCCCGAGCGGGTCATGCATGAATTACAAAAGCGCCTCACTGGCGATACGGTCATGGTGGCCGATGCAAGCTACTCATCGATCTGGATTTCAAACTGCTTAACCGCAGTCAAGAGCGGGATGCGCTTTATTACTCCTCGTGGTTTGGCTGGATTGGGCTGGGGCTTTCCGATGGCGCTAGGCGCTAAAGTGGCACGCCCGCAATCAGATGTGTACTGCCTGGCCGGTGACGGTGGTTTTGGGCATGTTTGGTCAGAACTTGAAACCGCTCGACGCATGGGTTTGAAGGTGACACTCATTGTGTTGAATAACGGTATCTTGGGCTATCAGAAGCACGCTGAAAACGTGAAGTTTGGCGCTCATACCAGTGCAGTCGATTTTTATCCTGTGGATCACGCTGCGATCGCGCGAAACTGCGGCTGTAACGGTATCCGCGTGACAGACCCCGAGCAGTTTAATGAAGCACTTGACGCAGCACGCGCAAGTGATGTCACGACGTTGATTGAAGTGATGACCGATGAAAACGCTTTTCCTCCTATCACAGCTTATACGGCCGCACTCGAAGCATGAACATGAACAAGAAAATCGCCTTAGTGACAGGTGCAGCAAAAGGCATTGGGTTGGGCACGAGCCAGGCCTTGATCGCTGCCGATCGCTTTGTGGTGATGGTTGATCGTTTGCCGATTGATCTTGACCAATTAGGCATCACAGACGAGCAAGCGATCGCGTTTCAAGCCGATGTGACCGACATGGCCTTTATGACGCGCTTACACGCGCAGATCAAAGAGCGCTTTGGTACGGTGTCTATTCTGGTGAATAACGCTGGGATCTCGCCTAAGCGTGCCGATGGCCTATCAAACGGCATTCTTGACGTCACCATACAAGAGTGGTCGAAGGTGCTATTGGTGAATCTGACAACAGTCATGCAGATCACGCAGTTATTTTTACCCGACATGAAAGCCCAAGGTTTTGGTCGTATCGTCAGTGTCTCGTCGTTAGCTGGGCGCAGTAAGTCTGTGGTGGCAGGCCCAAGCTACATGGCCTCAAAGGCTGGCATTCTTGGGTTGATGCGTGCAATCGCATCAGAGATGGGTCCTTTCGGTATCACCGCCAACTGCGTGGCACCAGGCCGTATCTTGACTGAGATGGCAATGCAGGCGGGCGAAGCGGTGAACCAACGCTACGCAGAACAAATTCCAGTCAGGCGCTTGGGCACTGCAGACGAAGTCGGTGCCTCGATCGCCTTTTTGTGCGCCGATACGAGCGGTTTTATCAATGGGGCGACGATTGATATCAATGGTGGCTTCTTTATGTCGTGATGGGTGGTCATTAGGCGGATGCTGGTAATGCACTGACCGCTGGTCGCAATGAGTATTTCAGAGTAAGCCGCGCACTGAAGATGCGGTAAGCTTTTTTCGATAATAGTAGGAGACAAAAAATGATCAGAAAATTACTCAATAAAAAATTGCTTGCCTATGCTGGAGCATTTTGGTGCTCGGCGCTAGCGTTCACCGTGCCGGCGGTCGCTCAAGAGTTTCCGGCACACGAAGTCAACATGATTGTGAATTACGGGGCGGGTGGCACCACGGATGTGGCCACGCGAGCGTTGGCTCAAACGATGGAAAAGATTTTAGGTAAATCTATTGTTGTGCAAAACAAGCCCGGTGCCCTGGGTACTTTGACACCCGCTTACGTAGCACGCCAAAAGCCAGATGGTTACCAAGTGGGTGTTGTGACGTATTCAACCGTTGCGATCATGCCGCACTTGATGGACTTGACGTACAGCATGAAAGATTTTGAGTTTGTTGCTGGCTTTGGCCGCTTTCGTTATGGGATTGCAGTGAATGCCGATTCGCCTTACCAAACGCTTGATGATCTGATTGCGGCTGCCAAAGAGGGTAAGGGTTTATTTTTTGGCACCACCTCAGCGCCTAATAATCTTGCCATCTTTGAGTTGACGCGTTTAGCGGGTGCAAAGTTTGAACATATTTCCTATAAGTCTGGTGGGGAAGCGGTGACCGCACTGTTGAGCAAAAACGTTCAGGTGATTGTGCAAAACCCGCCCGACATCATGCCGCATGTCAAAGCGGGCAAGCTTCGCATGCTGGCGTCTGCTAGCCCGATGCGTTGGCCTGAGTTGCCCGACGTTAAGACGATAAAAGAGCAGGGCTTTGACATTGAAATCGATTCTTGGCTCGGGTTGGCTGTGCCTAAAGGTACGCCCGCTGCAATTGTCAAAGTCCTTGAAGACGCTACGCTAAAAGCTATGAGCGACCCCGCTTTGAGCGATCGGATGACGCAAATGGGGGTCGATCCCGCTTCGCTCTCAGCTAAGCAATACCTTGAGATCTTAGAAAAAGGCTATGTCGAGATGGGTCGCGCAATCAAGGCTGCCAAGATCCCTCGCATATCGGGCTAAAAACTGCTATACTCTTGGTCTTGTCTTAAAGGCGCCCGTAGCTCAGATGGATAGAGTACCTGGCTACGAACCAGGGGGTCGTAGGTTCGAATCCTGCCGGGC
>CALFXX010000136.1 GCA_937952975.1 uncultured Alcaligenaceae bacterium | reverse complement strand
CAAAGCAAGCCCCGACGGCTACAATTTTTTCTTCGCCGCGATTCACCACTCGGTTCTGCCGAGCCTGAAGCCTAATTTAAGTTACGACATCCAAAAAGATTTTGTCCCAGTCGGGCTCGCGGCACGCTTTCCAATTGTGTTGGTGGTACACCCTAGCGTTCCGGCCAATTCGGTGGCTGAGTTGATTGCTTATGCACGCGCAAATCCTAATAAGCTCTCATACAGCTCGTCTGGTACAGGTGGTGGCACCCATCTGGCGGGCGAGTTGTTTAATAGTCTGGCGGGCACCACCATGCAGCACATCCCTTACAAGGGCAGTGCGCCAGCCATGCAAGACTTGGTAGGCGGACAAGTGCAAGTGATGTTTGCGGATGGTCCGTCGGCCTTGCCATTTATCAAGGCTGGCAAAATTCGTGCCTTAGGCGTGGGTAACCCAACGCCCTCGGTATTCTTCCCCGACGTGCCAACGATTGCTGCTGCAGGCTTGGCAAATTACGAGGCTTACTCCTGGACGGGCGTGGTGGCTCCCGCAGGTACGCCAGCCTCAGTGGTGGCGCGCTTGAATGCTGACATGACCAAGGTACTGTCTGATCCTAAAACGGCTCAGGCGCTGATGGCGGCAGGTGCTGAGCCCGCACCCGGTACCCCCGAAGAGTTTCGGGCATTTTTAGCCAACGAAATTAAAAAGTGGGGCGAGATCATTCGCTCGGCGAATATCAAGGTTGATGACTAGGTCAACCGCTTAGTTCAACTGCCGTTGCAAAGGCGAGCCACCGTGAGGTGGCTGCCCAATCGCACGCGCAAAGACCAACTCTTAACGCATGACGTCGCGCTTCGCTTGCTCGTATTCGGCGATGAGTTGATCGACGAGCTCGTGCACAGACATAATCGTGTCGATGGCTCCTACACCTTGTCCTGCACCCCAAATGTCTTTCCAGGCTTTGGGGCGCAAGTCTTTATTGAGCGATACGGCTCCGCCCACTTTGGCCGCTAAGACCTCTTCGGGTTCGATACCTGCAGCAATAATGCTGGCCTTCAAGTAATTGCCGGGTACGCCCGTAAAGTAGGGTGAATACAGGATCTCAGAGGCGTCCGCCTCGACCACCATATTTTGATAACGAGCAGGTGCCATGGATTCGGTGGTGGCGATAAAGCGGGTACCTAAATAGGCAAAGTCGCACCCAAGCGCGCGCGCGGCCAAGATGTCTTTGCCGTGCGAAATGCACCCCGAAAGAATAATTGGGCCGTTATAAAAACTACGAATCTCGTTGACCAGGGCGATCGGATTGAGCGTACCTGCGTGGCCACCGGCGCCGCTCGCAACCAAGATCAGACCATCGACTCCGGCATCGATCGCTTTACGCGCATGGCGTGCGTTCGTGACGTCGTGCAGCACGATACCGCCATAGGGATGAACGCGATCAACAACGGTGTTGGGGGCATGTAAAGAGGTTATAAAAAGAGGAACTTCGTGCTGTGCACAGATTTCGAGATCCCCCTCCCAGCGCGGGTTTGAAGGGTGCACAATCAAGTTCACCCCAAACGGCGATACCACGGCCTGCGGGTGTTGTGCTTTGTAGGTGGCGAGCCGTGTTTTGATCTCAGTTAACCAGGTTGGTAACTCTTCTTGGGGGCGCGCGTTTAAGGTTGGAAATGTGCCAATAACACCCGCGGTGCACTGGGCCACGACAAGGTCGGTGCCTGAAACTAAGAACATCGGCGCCCCGATCACAGGGATGCGTGTTTGGGCTAAGAGGTGTTGCAGAGTTGATGTAGTGTTCATGTGCGACTCGAAATGATTAAATTGAGATCAGCGTGCTTTGGTTGCTTGCCTTGAAGTCAGCTCGCTTTTTTACTGTTGAAGCTTACCTTTGATGATGACGCGCTCCCACATGGCATATTCGCGCAAGATACGTTCATTCAGCTCTTTGGGGCTTGCTTGATCAACCGTGTAGCCGCCATCTTCGACGGCCTTGCGAAAAGCGGGATCTCGCTTGGCGAGTTCGATCCCGTTCGAAAGCTTACTGACCACCTCAGGAGGCAGATTTTTGGGGCCAGCGACGGCTAACCATCCCACTACTTCATAATCAGCGATACCGGCTTCTATCATCGTGGGAACATTAGGCATACTCGGATTGCGCTCTTTTGACGTCACGGCCAATGCGCGCGCCTGACCAGCATCAACAAACACCTTGCCGGTGCTTGTGATGTCAAACATAAAGGTAATTTTTCCGCTGATCACATCCATCATGGCCGGCGAATTACCCTTGTAAGGCACATGCAGCATCGTCGCATCGGTTGATTGAACTAACAGTTCGGCCGATAAATGGTTTGAGCCCCCAAATCCCGCCGAGCCAAAGGACACTTTATCGGGATTGGCTTTGGCAAAGGCGACTAATTCTCCAACGGTCTTGGCGGGGATTTGTGGCCCAATCAGGAGTACGTTGGTGTAATTGACGACCGAGCCCAGCATGGTGAAATCTTGACGAGGATCAAAGAGCTTGGTGCGCTGAACGATAGGAGAAATCGTCATCGTTGGGCTAGCGATGAAGTTAAGCGTGTAGCCGTCCGGTGTCGCTTTGGCCGTCGCGTCCGCCCCAAGCATACCGCTGGCGCCAGCGCGATTTTCGACTACAACAGATTGCTTGAGTTGTTCGCCTAAGAAACGGGCAAAAGTGCGTCCTGTGACATCAACGGGGCCGCCTGCAGGGTAGCCAACGATGAGTTTGATGGGGCGTTCGGGCCAGTTTGTTTGCGCAAAGGCAGATGTAACCAAGCCAACCGAAATGATTGCGCTGCTCGCGAACGCTGTTGCGACGATGCGAGCTTTTTGAGAGAGTGTGTTTGACATGTATGTGTCTGTTCTGATGTTGGTTTTCAGCTAGGTTTTCTGCTAGTTCAGTTGCTCTGTAGATCTTCAGATCTGTGACTCTGTCGATCTGTTCTATTACTGAATTGTCGCGCCCGAGTCTTTAACGGCTTTGTTCCATTTCACTAACTCAGCTTCGATCAAAGTACCGAAAGCCGCAGGCGTTGAACCGATTGTTGAATAACCACTGTCGGCTAACTGCGCACGTACTTTGGGTTCGGCTCCGACTTCAGCAAACGCCTTGCTCAGTCGGTTGATCGCCGCCTCAGGCGTTCCGGCAGGCGCCAAAATTCCGTACCAGACCGTGACCTCAAACCCAGGCAAGGTCTCGGCGATTGTGGGGGTATCAGGCAAGATCGCAGCGCGTTGGAGGCTGCTGACTGCAATCGCTTTGAGCTTGCCTGTTTTAACCTGCTGATATGAGGTCGAGATACTGTCAAACATCAGCGACACTTCATTGCCCAACATCGCGATGACGGCTGGCCCGCTGCCTTTATAGGGGATATGAATCATTTTTGTGTCGGTTTGGGTTTTGAATAACTCAACCGAAAGATGGCTGGTGTTGCCATTGCCTGCCGATGCGTAGGACAACTTGTCTGGGTTGGCTTTGGCGTACGCGATCAATTCTGGAATCGTATTGAAGGGCGAGCTCAACGGTGCAGCGACTAAGAGCGGTAGGGTCGCAACCAGCGAGACCGGTGCGAAATCCTTGCGCGTGTCGTAGGGCAATTTAGGGTAGAGCGCATCGTTGATCGCATGCGCGGTCAGTACCATCAAAATCGTTTGACCATCAGGCTTTGCACGTGCAAGCGCACTGGTTGCGATCGTCCCGCCTGCACCACCTTTGTAATCCAGCACAATGGTTTGGCCTAATTTTTTTTGTAAGTCGGGCAGCATTGGACGCGCCAGCATGTCTGCGCTGCCACCCGGCGGGTACGGAATAATCAGCGTAATTGGCTGGCTCGCGCTACCCTGTGCGAGCGCCAAACCTGTTAGTGCCAACGATACCAATGCCAACACCCAACGCAATCCCCTGAGCACAAATATTTGACGCATGTTTTGTCCCTTTATGTTGGTCTCTACGCTTTTGATGCAGTCACGTCATGTGGCTGCACTTTGTGCGCGACTCTTAAGCTGACTTGTACACGGGGTGGCCCTGTGCGTTACGACGAATCACGGCTAGCTTATCCGATATTGCCAGGGCCGCTCCAGTTTTCTTCGCTAGGGTTTCTACGGTGAGCCCGTCGAGTATCGCGCGCACCACGAAGCCTGTTGGTGCGACATCAATGATCGCTAAATCGGTATAGACGTAGTTCACTACCCCAGCGGCAGTCAGTGGATAGGTGCAGGCTGGCAGCAGTTTCGGTGACTGGTCTTTTGTGACGTGTTCCATCATCACGATGACCTCTCGTGCACCGACTGCTAGATCCATTGCTCCGCCAATGGCGGCAATCGCATCCGGCCCTGCTGTAAGCCAATTTGCAAGATCACCGTTTTCAGCGACTTGAAAGCCGCCCAGCACTGAGTAGTCGAGATGACCGCCACGCATCATTGCGAAGGCAATCGTGTGCTCAGTAATTGATGCGCCTGGTAGCAAGACAACTGGCGTGCGGCTCGCATTGATAATATCCAGATCAATGTCGGCACCACTCGCGGCACCGCCCATTCCTAAAATACCATTTTCGCTTTGCAGCAAAATCTCGCGATCTGCAGGCAAAAAATCTGCAACCAACGTTGGCATGCCGATGCCCAGGTTGACGACTGCGCCATCCGGAAAATCGTTCGCAACTAAGTAAGCGATTTCGTTACGCGAAAGCGGCTTGTAGGATTCTGGTTGCAGCTCTTGAGCAGAAGAATTTTTTGTATTTGTACGACTCATCGCTCGCCTCCGGTAGCCACAACGGCTTGAACAAAAATGCCCGGAGTCATCACCTGCTCTGGGGGCAAGTCGCCTAAGGCAACCACACGATTGACTTGAACGATCGAATGTTTAGCCGCCATGCACATCACGGGCCCAAAGTTACGCGCTGCCCAACGGTAGGTGAGGTTGCCCCAGCGATCACCAAGGTGTGCGCGTACTAAAGCGAAGTCGCCGTGCAGTGGTTGTTCAAGAATGTAGCCTTTACCGTCAATCACGCGTTGCTCTTTGCCCTCGGCCACCAAGGTGCCATAACCCGTTGGGGTAAAGAAAGGCCCCAAGCCTGAGCCTGCCGCACGAAGGCGCTCTGCGAGGGTACCTTGAGGCATGCACTCAAGCTCTACTTCGCCCGCGCGGTAGGCCGCCAAGAAGGTTTCAGAATTGATTGGTCGCGGGTGCGAGCACACAATTTTGTGGACCCGCTTGGCTTTAATGAGGCCGGCAATGCCAACCTCGTGCGTGCCGGCGTTGTTGCTGATGATGGTCAGGTCGCGCAGCCCTTTATCGAGCACGGCGCGCAACAGCTCAAACGGGATGCCTGCTTCACCAAAGCCACTGACCATGATTGAAGCCCCGTCTTGAAGTGGCGCGATCGCGTCTTCAAGCGAGTGCTTAATTTTGTCAATCATTTTTACTCCATTGACAGCTTGGCTGCTTCAACAATCTTTCTCCAGCTTGCTTGTTCTTTGTCCATAAAGGCGCCGAACTCGGCAGGGGTGCCGCCCCCAGGTGTGCCGCCCATTTCAGCAAAGCGTTGCTGGATCTCAGGGGTTTCAAGTACTTTCTTAGTCGCCTGTTGGATTTTGTTGACGATCTCAGCGGGCGTACCAGCGGGTGCAACGAAGCCAAACCAGGCGGTCACAACCATATCTTTGATACCTGCTTCGGCCATCGTTGGAACGTCAGGGAGTTGAGGCGAGCGTTGATCACCTGTAATGGCTAAGGCGCGAAACTGACCTGAGCGGATGAACGAAATCGAGCTTGGCAGATTATCAATTAAGAAGGTGACTTGCCCGCCCAGAAGCGCCGCAACGGCTGGGCCCATCCCTTTGTAGGGAATATGGGTGAGGTTCAAGCCCGTACGCTGGGCAAACATTTCAGACGACAAGTGCGGTGATTGACCTGTGCCTGATGAGCCGAAAGAATAGTTTCCCTTAGGATCGTTTTTAAGTGAGGCGACGAGCTCTTGGGCTGTGTTGTAGCTCGATTTACTATTCACGACCAAAATGTTTGGCACTGAAATGACAAGCGTAATGGGTGCAAAATCGGTCGATTTATAGGGCAGATTTTTATAAAGGCTGTAGTTGATTGCGTTTGGGCCAATATTGCCAAAACCAATGGTGTAGCCGTCGGGAGCCGCGCGAACCAACGCCTGGCTGCCGATAATTCCGGCGGCGCCGGCTCGGTTTTCAACGACAACCGTGGTACCTAACGCGGCTCCTAGTTTCTCGCTTAGCACGCGGGCTGTGATGTCGGTGGTGCCGCCGGGTGCAGCCGGCACAATCAAGGTAATTGGTTTTTCTGGCCATGCCGCCGTAGCCGGGTTACTGAGCCCCAACGCTGCAATCGAGAGTGCGCAGGCTTGAATTAGGGTTTTCATGAGTGTCTCCTGAGACATTGTTTGGATAGCGTTGCCGCGATTGTAGGGGGATTTGGGCTTCTAGAACGCTGTCTTCCAAAATCCGAGATTCTCGGACTGAATTGGGGCGTTAAGATGACACATCGAGGAGAAAACCTATGGATCTGACCTGGACCACCGAAGAACGCGCCTTTCGCCAAGAGGTGCAAGATTTTGTGCACGCTAAATTGCCGGCTGCGCTTCGCGCCAAAGCGTTTGCACATCACCGTGTCACGCGCGAAGAGTTTGTGTTTTGGCACAATACCCTGACCGATCATGGCTGGGGTGCGCCGAGTTGGCCCAAAGAGTACGGCGGTACCGGCTGGAACCCAGTGCAGCGCCTGATCTTTGAAATTGAGTCGTTTAAGGCTGGGGCGCCGCGCCTGATTCCATTTGGTCTCAGCATGATTGGGCCTGTGCTCATGAAGTATGGCTCTCAAGCTCAAAAAGATCATTTTTTGCCGCGCATGTTGCGCTTAGAGGACTGGTGGTGCCAGGGCTACTCAGAGCCTGGCTCTGGTTCTGACTTGGCTTCACTGAAAACCCGGGCAGAGCGGGTCGGTGATCGTTACATCATCAACGGTCAAAAAACCTGGACGACCATGGCGCATCACGCCGACTGGATTTTCTGTTTAACGCGCACAGACCCAACGGCAAAAGCACAGCGCGGCATCTCAATGATCTTGATTGATATGAAGCAGCCCGGCGTGACGGTGCGTCCAATCAGAACGCTAGATGGCGGTGCAGAGGTCAATGAAGTTTGGCTCGAAAACGTCGAAGCGCCAGTTGAAAACTTGGTGGGCGAAGAAAACCACGGCTGGACCTATGCAAAATATTTGCTAGGCCACGAGCGGGGTGGTATCGCCGGTATCGGTCATTGTCATCGTGAACTTGCGATTTTGAAGTCTTTGGCCGAGCGCACGATGGCAAGTGGCGAGTCGCTGAGCTTAAGCTCTAGAGTTCGCGACAGTATTAATCGTGTCGAAGGCCAATTGTTGGCGCTTGAGTTGATGGTGCTGCGCGTTGCTGCCGGAGAAACGGATCCCGGCCCCAAGGCGTCGATCTTGAAAATTCGCGGTTCTGAATTGCAAATGGAGCTTGCGCGTTTACAAATGCAAGTTGCCGGTGCAGATTCGTGGCCCTATGACCCCGAGTGGATGTTTGCGCAGGCCGAGGATCATGGGCCAAGCCCTGCCTACTCGCCGGCCGCGTCTGCGGCATATTTTGATATGCGCAAGACGGCCATTTATGGCGGCACCAATGAAGTTCAAAAAGGCATCATCGCCAAACAAATTATCGGGGTATAAAACACATGGACTTTACCTACTCACAAGAGCAGCGCATGTTGACCGACAGCTTGCGCAGGCTCGTCGAAGATAACTGGTCACGCCCCAAACGTCGCGAGCGTCAAAGTGCTGGCGTGCTCAACCGAAACGCCTGGGGTAGCTTGGTTGAACTAGGCGTAGGCGGGTTATTGGTACCAGAAGAATTTGGTGGTTTTGGTGAAACCGCCGCCACCATGCTTGCGGTGCATCAGGAGCTTGGACGCGGTCTGGTCAGTGAGCCTGCTATTTCAAGCGCGGTGATTGCGGTGACTCTGCTGGCCAACAGCCAGAACCAGGCACTCAAACAGCGCTGGTTGATGGCTCATGCCGAGGGTGATGCCGTGTTGGCGGTGGCGTGGCAAGAGCAAGGCGAGCGGGATTCGCAACGCCCGTTGTGCACGCGTGCGACGGCTGCGAAAGATGGCTTCACCCTTGATGGTCGCAAGATCTTGGTGTGGCATGGTGCAGGTTCACAAGCGGTGATTGTGTCAGCGCTGCTTGACGGTGAGGTGGCATTATTTTTAGTGCCCGCCGATACGCAAGGTGTATCGGTGCAAGACTATCCAACCTTCGATGGTTCGCGTGCAGCCACGGTCAATTTCAAAGACGTGAGTTTGTCTGGCGAGCATCTGATCGCTCGTGGTGAGCAAGCTGAATACTTATTGGCGTTGGCGCTCGATTACGGTATTACCGCGCTGTGCGCGCATGCCTGTGGTGCGATGGCCTATCTGACCGACAGCACGATTCAATACTTAAAAACACGTCAGCAATTCGGTCAACCACTCGCCGCGTTTCAGGTGCTACAGCATCGCTTGGGCGATATGTTGATTCAATCTGAAATGGGCTTGTCGATGACCTATGTTGCAGCGATTGCACTGGGCGAACAGGATGCTGCGAAGCGTAGCCGCTTAGTCTCAATGTCTAAAGTCGAGGTCGCAGGTGCTGCGCGCCTGGTGGGTGAGATTTCCGTACAGCTGCATGGTGGGATGGGAATGACTGACGAACTTGAAGTCGGAGACTACTTCAAGCGACTGGCCTACACTGAAATGTTGTTGGGCGATACCAATTTTCACTTGCAACGCATGCAAGAACTTGAGGCTGTATAAAGGATTTTGATGTCAACGACTGATTTAAGTGCGTGGTTGGGTAAATCACAAACTGTAGTAGACCGAATGGATCCGGGGCACGCGGCACGTATTGCGGTTACCCTCGGGTGTCCAATCCCTGAACTCGGGGCTACCTTGCCACCCTTGTGGCATTGGGCATTTTTTTTAGAGACGGTGCCAATCGCGCTGACTGGCACGGACGGCCATCCCGCGCGTGGTAGTTTCTTGCCTCCTGCAGATAATCGCAATCGAATGTGGGCCGGTGGTCGAGTGAATTTTGATGGTGGTTTGATCGTCGGTATCGAGGCGCACAAAACTTCGACAGTGCTTGCGATTAAAGAAAAAGCAGGCCGTACGGGTTCGCTACTTTTTGTCACGGTCAAGCATGACATTGTGCAAAACGGCAAACTCGTCGTCAGTGAAGAACAAGATATCGTTTATCGCGAGCCGAGTGCTCCTAAGCTTCAGGGCACTGAGCCAGCGCCTGCTTCGCAATGGAAGCAACCTGTTGATCCTAGCGCCGTGTTGTTGTTTAGATATTCGGCTGTCACCTTTAACAGCCATCGTATCCACTACGACTATCCTTACGTCACTGAAAAAGAAGGCTATCCTGGCCTGGTGATCCACGGACCGTTGATCGCCACGCTCATGTGTCAGGCCTTTGTTCAGGCGCATCCCCGCGCGACGCTTAAGCATTTGTCGTACCGCGGTTTACGACCTTTGATTTCTCCAACCCCCTTTGATGTTGCAGGCACCGTGACCGCGCCCGGCGAGGCCAAACTTTGGGCCGAACAAGAGGGCACACTGGCACACCAGGCAGAGTTGAGGTTTGAAGCATGAGCAATACCCCGTTACATTCAGCCGCTACAACAGGTGGCAAAAAAGGCCCACTGCCCCTAGAAGGCATCACAGTCGTGAGCCTTGAGCATGCGATTGCTGCTCCTTTTTGTACGCGTCAACTCGCAGATATGGGGGCGCGCGTGATTAAGATTGAGCGCCCTGGTGTTGGCGACTTCGCGCGTAAGTACGATGAGCGCACGCGTGGAATGGCGTCGCATTTTGTCTGGACGAATCGTTCAAAAGAGAGCCTGACGCTTGACTTGAAACATGCTGATGCGGGCCCGATTCTTGAACAGTTGTTGGGGCAGGCCGACGTATTGGTACAAAACCTAGCCCCCGGCGCAGCGGCGCGCATGGGCTTATCGTTTGAAGCGCTCCATGCAAAGTTTCCTAAGCTCATCGTGTGTGATATCTCGGGCTACGGAGAAGGTGGGCCTTACGAAACCAAAAAAGCGTATGACCTGCTGATTCAAAGTGAAAGTGGCTTTGTGTCGGTGACCGGGTCTGCCGACGAGCCCTCAAAAGCGGGTTGCTCAATTGCTGATATCTCTGCGGGGTCGTATGCCTATTCAAGTATTTTGAATGCGCTGTTGTTACGCCACAAAACAGGGCTCGGCAGCCACCTCGATGTGTCGATGCTTGAAAGTATGGTCGAGTGGATGAGTTTTCCGCTGTACTACGCCTTTGAAGGTGCGACGCCACCTCCGCGTTCAGGAGCCTCGCATGCCACCATTTATCCCTATGGTCCTTTTCCGGTTGGTGATGGCAACACGATCATGTTGGGCCTTCAAAACGAACGCGAATGGGTCATTTTTTGCGAAAAAGTCCTGGCGCAAAAGTCGCTGGCAACAGATCCAGAGTTTGATAGCAATACAAAGCGCGCAGCCAATCGCGCGCGCTTGCGTGCGGTGATTGTCGAACTATTTTCGAAGATGACGATTGCTCAAGTCGAGCAAAAGCTCGAAGAAGCGCAGATCGCGAACGCACGTGTCAATGAGATGAAAGATGTCTGGGCTCATCCACAACTCAAGGCGCGTCATCGCTGGACCGAGGTGCAGAGCCCCGTTGGTGCGTTGCCCGCGTTATTGCCGCCTGCTACCAATAATCAGTTTGAGGCGCGTATGGATCCAATCCCTGGTATCGGTGAGCACACCAAGGCGATCTTGAAAGAGCTTGGCGTTGATGAGGCCGCGATAGCTAGGCTGGTCGCCGACAAAGCGATTTAACGTAAGTAACACCAAAACGTAAGCAACACCACAAGGAACACCCATGAAAGCAAATAACGTTCTTGAAACCATTGGCAACACCCCACACATTCGAATCAATCGCTTGTTTGGGCAAACGCATCAGGTGTGGATCAAATCCGAGCGAACCAATCCTGGTGGCTCGATCAAAGATCGTATCGCCTTGGCAATGGTTGAGGCCGCCGAAAAATCGGGGGCGCTTAAGCCAGGTGGCACCATCATCGAACCCACTTCGGGCAACACCGGTGTGGGTTTGGCGATGGTTGCGGCCGTGAAGGGCTATAAATTGATTTTGGTGATGCCCGACAGCATGTCGATTGAGCGTCGCCGTTTGATGTTGGCGTACGGTGCCAGTTTTGAACTCACGCCACGTGAAAAAGGGATGAAAGGTTCAATTGCCCGTGCCGAGGAGCTTGCAGCACAAATGCCAGGTGCCTGGATTCCACAGCAGTTCGAAAATCCCGCCAACATTGATGTACATGTGCGCACGACCGCGCTAGAAATCTTGGCTGACTTTCCCGACGGATTAGATGCCATCATTACAGGCGTGGGTACGGGTGGGCACTTGACGGGCGTAGCGCAGGTGCTGAAAGCCAAGTGGCCTCAGTTAAAAGTGTTTGCGGTCGAGCCTGTTGCTTCACCGGTCATCTCGGGTGGTGCGCCTGCACCTCATCCGATTCAAGGTATTGGTGCTGGTTTTATTCCTAAAAATTTGCACACGGCTTTGTTAGATGGCGTGATTCAAGTTGACGCTGAGGCCGCGCGTGAATTTGGCCGCCGTAGCGCTTGCGAAGAAGGGTTGCTGGTGGGGATCTCGTCTGGCGCTACGCTAGCTGCGATTGCCCAAAAATTGCCCGAACTTGCTGTCGGTTCGAAGGTGCTTGGTTTTAATTACGACACCGGTGAGCGCTACTTGTCGATTGAAGGTTATTTGCCAGCCTAGTTTTTTAGAGCAAGCAATCGCTTAACAAGTTTGGGCGATTGCTTATTTAATACTCTAGCTTAATTCTCTAGCTTAATTCTCTAGCTTAATCCTCCGGCTTGATCAGCTAGCGCGTTGCTTGCTTCGTTACTTAATCGACCAGCCTCTGTAGTGTTTGATCTTGGCAGTCAGCGAGTAAGGTCGAGAAGCTTCCTTGCGAGAGTTGCAGGTTTGGTGCGAGGTCTTGCAATGGGCGCAGCACGAAGGCCCGTTGATGCATGCGCGGGTGAGGCACACTTAAACGTGGTGTTTCGATTGTGAGCGTGCCATACAGCAGCAGGTCTAGATCAAGTGTGCGCGGCGCATTGCGGTAGGGGCGCTCGCGTCCGTGCTCTTGTTCGATTGCTTGCAGTAGGTCAAGCAAGGGCAGGGGGTCAAGCGTTGTGTCAACGCCTACGACGGTATTGATAAATACGGGGCCCTGCGCATCGACTGGATCACTGCTGTACAACGGAGCTTGTTTTAACGTCAAGATGCCACGAGAGCGGCTGAGTTTGTCGATTGCCGCGGCGATGGTTTGTCGTGCATCGCCTAAATTCGCACCAAGCCCAATGTATGCAAGTGTGCTCATGACTGATGGCACGTGCAACTCAGCATGACGCGTATCCCAGGTAGGCAAAAGTGCTCATCTTTGCCGGGCAGGGCTATTCAATAAACGGCGCGTCTTGTTGCCCAGCGACTACTCTGGGGCTGCGGCGACGCCGTCTGGCGCGTGGTGCGCCTGTCACGCCTTCGCGCGGCAGTTTGCTTAACTCTTCAATCATGTCGGCTTTGCCTGAGTCATCCGCGTTGGCTAGGTCCATCCACCACTGCGCCAATACGCTATCAAAGTCGCCAGCCGCTGCGCGCAACTGCAAAAAATCAACTGCGGCACGAAAACGAGGTTGCTCAATCATGCGCCAGATTGATTTAGGTAGGCGGCGATCAAAGCGAGGTTGCATAAACCAGATCTCGCGCATGTCGGCGCTAAACCGCTTTTGAATCGCAAGCTTTTCAGTTTGTTCATCAAGCACGGAGTCGGCCGCTTGCATGAGGGCTGGGATGCCGGTCTCGCCCTGCTTAAGTAGTTGTTGCCAGCGTAGTTCGACTTGATGCCACAGCAAGGCTGCGAATAAAAAGCTTGGGCTGACTGTTTTTCCGGCGCGTACGCGATGATCGGTACGGTCTAACGCAAGTTCAATAAAGGCAGCACCGCTTGGTTGTTCAAGGACAACGTCAAGTAAGGGCAGCATACCTTGGTGCAAACCATCTTGGCGCAGGCGTTGCAGACAATCCATTGCATGTCCACAGGTCAGCAATTTGAGCATCTCGTCAAACAAACGCGAGGCGGGTACGTTTTCGATTAAACCAGCCATCGATTGCAAGGGCTCTTCAGAGGCTGGATCAATGTTGCCATTCAGTTTGACGGCGAAGCGCACGGCCCGCAGCATGCGCACGGGGTCTTCGCGATAGCGCGTGCGTGGATCACCAATCATGCGGACCACGCGATGCTTCAGATCTTCAACGCCTTGGTGATAATCAATCACCTCTTCGGTGCTTGGGTCGTAATACAGTGCATTAATCGTAAAGTCACGACGTGCTGCGTCTTGTGCATGGGTACCAAATTCGTTGTCCCGCAAGATACGACCGTTTTCGTCCGTCGCTTGTGATTCAGAAGCGGGTGCGCGAAACGTCGAGGTCTCGATGATCTCTTGACCAAACACGACGTGCACGAGTTGAAAACGCCGTCCGATGATGCGTGCGCGTCTGAACAGAGGGCGTACTTGTTCAGGCGTGGCGTTGGTGGCAACGTCAAAGTCTTTTGGCTCGAGACCGACGATCAGATCGCGTACTGCACCGCCAACAATATAGGCCTGATAACCTTCATGCTGAAGAACCTCGCAGACCTTGATGGCATGACGCGAAACGTTGCGACGGTCGATGCCATGCTTGTCACGGCTGATGCGTTGTAGTCCGGACGAGCGTTGACCAAAGAGTTTGCCAACAAAACGCTTAAGGGTGTCTGTAATCATCAGGATTTATGATCGGCCAGCGAGGCGAAAATATTTAAGACTGGCCAATTGCGTTCTTGAGCAACTTTGAGCAGACTGGGGCTTGGGTTGGTAACAATTGGGTGCGTCACCACTTCAAGTAGCGGAAGATCGTTAATCGAGTCGCTGTAGAAATAAGATTCATCAAAATCTTTCAAGCTACGGTTTAATGTTGCGAGCCACGCATTGACCCGCAGTACTTTGCCGTGTTTAAAGCTTGGGGTGCCGTGGATTTTCCCGGTGTAGCGACCGGCAAGGTATTCGGGTTCGGTGGCAATCAAGGTTTGTACGCCAAACGCACGTGCAATCGGTGCCGTCACAAAACTGTTCGTTGCCGTGACCACGGCGCAGAGATCCCCTGCAGCAAGATGCTTTTGCACGATCGCTAGCGCTTGCTCTGTCATGGCGGGGCGGATGACGCGCTGCATGTACTCTTCGTGCCACGCGGCCAGCAAATGAGGTGGGTGTGCCGCAAGCAGGCCCAGCATGAATTCTGCGGCTTGTTCAGCTGTCAGGTCACCCGCGTTGTAGCGGTTCATTAAATCTTCGTTGCGGGCTAGGGCTTGAACTGGGTCTCCGGCACGTCCGGATTTTGCAAGAAATTCAGCCCATTGATGATCACTGTCTAGTGGTAACAGCGTGTGATCCAGGTCAAAGAGGGCCAGGCGTTGGCTAGTCATAAGTGGGTATCGTTTACAACCTAAAATTCAGGTAAAAGGAACGGAAGACTGCAAAAACTCTCGATCCGCCAGCATTAAGCGTAAGAGCGGAACCGTGACACTACGGTGCTTTGACAGCGAATAGCGGTCAAGGGCATCAACCAGAGCAAACAACTGCCGGATGTCGCGCGAATAATGAGTCAACGTCCAGTCAAGCACTTCGGCAGACAGCGGCAAGCCCTGTCGCTGGGCATAAATTTGTATGGCTTCGAATTTTTCTTGATCAGACAGCGGCTCAAGGCGAAACACCAGATCCCACCCTAAACGTGTACGCAAATCTTCGCGCAGCGACATCATCATGGGCGCTCGATCACCCGAGACAGCCAGCGCAAAAGCGTCTTCTGTTGAAGCGAGTTCGCGCCAGCGATTGTACAGGGCAAATACGCTGGCCTGCTGCTCGAGGGTCATGTCTTGAATGTCGTCGACGCAGACCAGTTTGAGGTCTGAACCTGAAAGTGGTCGCGTTGCCCAAGCCATGATTTCAGCGGCCGAGACGGTTACATCAAAGAAAACAGAGGATTTTTCGGCTGCGATGGCACGCAGAATATGGCTGCGACCAGCTCCGGGCGGGCCCCAGAGGTAGAGCGCTCGCCCGGGCGGGAGGCCGCTGGCCGCCTCGATCGCAGCCGTATTTGACCCCACAATGGTGTTGTCCAAAGTGGGCTCAGGCGCGGGGATAATTTCTAGGAGTAACTGCCGACTCATCGACTCATCGTAAAATTAGGTATAAACACGGGGAAATCCCTGCAATTGTCACATAACCTTGGCTTTTTCTTATGACCCAATCACAAGTACCCCTCACTTACCGCGATGCGGGCGTTGATATCGATGCCGGAGACGCGCTCGTTGACCGCATTAAACCGCTTGCGGCTCGCACCATGCGCGAGGGGGTTCTTGCAGGGATTGGTGGCTTTGGTGCACTTTTTGAGGTGCCCAAACGGTATAAAGAGCCCGTCTTAGTCTCAGGCACCGATGGGGTCGGTACTAAGCTCAAACTCGCCTTCGACTGGCAGCGCCACGATACGGTCGGCATCGACTTGGTGGCCATGAGCGTCAACGATATTTTGGTGCAGGGCGCCGAGCCATTATTCTTTTTGGATTATTTTGCCTGCGGCAAATTGTCGGTGGATGTGGCGGCGCAGGTTGTCGGTGGCATTGCGCGTGGCTGCGAATTGTCAGGTTGTGCTTTGATCGGCGGCGAAACGGCCGAAATGCCTGGCATGTACCCAGACGGCGAATACGATCTTGCAGGCTTCGCAGTGGGCGCTGCTGAAAAATCTAAACTCATCGATGGTAAGTCGATTCGTCCCGGTGACGTCGTGTTGGGTTTGGCCTCAAGTGGTGCGCACTCAAATGGATTTTCGTTGTTACGCAAGATTTTGCAACGCGCGGGTGCGCGACCTGAGCAAGACTTTCACGGTCAACCCTTAGGTGATGTGGTGATGGCTCCCACGCACCTGTATGTCAAGCCAGTGTTGGCAGTATTAGGGCAGTTCGAGGGTCAAATCAAAGGGTTGGCCCACATCACGGGCGGCGGCTTGCTCGATAATGTGCCACGAATTTTGCAGACAGGTTTGCAAGCACATCTGCACCGCGATGCCTGGCAAATGCCACAGCTTTTTTCCTGGTTGCAACAGCAGGGTGGCGTAGCAGATGCCGAGATGCATCGCGTCTTCAATTGTGGCATCGGAATGGTTGCAGTGGTCGCCCCCGAAAATGCACAGGCCATCAGTGCCGCACTGCGTGCACAAGGCGAAACGGTGTACCAGCTAGGTGACATTCGCGAATGTGCAGAGGGTGTAGCGCAAACGGTTGTGGTGTAACTAGATAGTTGTTTGAATTAGCAAAATTGAATTAGAAAAATGCAGGCACTGCGCACAGTGCCGCCGCAGGCGAAACGCCTTTGTGTAGTGAGGAGACAAAAAAAATGAAACGAGCGGCAGTAGGTCGTTTGGTGAGTGCTCTGGGTGCGCTCAAAGCATGGGGGGCGATCATCCGCGTGCTTGGTTTGGCCCTCGCAGTTAGCGTAACCCCAGCGCCAGTCGTGGCGCAGACCCCCGGCGCGTGGGTTCCAGCTAAACCAATCAAACTGATTGTGCCGTATCCCCCAGGTGGAGGTTCGGATATTGCTGCACGCGTGATGGTCAATGCGTTGGGTAACCGATTAGGTCAACCCATTGTGATTGAGAACAAACCTGGTGCAAATGGCGCAGTCGGAACCGAGATTGTTTTTAATGCCACACCCGATGGGTACACCTTGATCATGTCGGGTACCGATGCCTATTCGCGCTATCCGGCGCTGTATCCAAACGCAAAATTTGTTTCTGCGCAGTTTGTTCCCGTTGCGCCAACTGCGATCGTAAATTTCGTTTTGATGGGTCGCCCTGGATTGGTAGCCAAAAACCTGCCTGAGCTTTTGACCCTGGCAAAACAACAGCAACTGAGTTTCTCGAGTTGGGGGAACGGTAGCGCTGGACATATTGCGATGGCTCAGTTCAATCTTGTGGCCAAGACAGAGATGTTGCACGTGCCATATCAAGGCGCTGCGCCTGCCGCTCAGGCGGTGGTTGGTGGGCAGGTTGACCTGACGTTGATGCCAGTGCTCTTGGCGCACAGCTTTAAAGATCGCTTGATCCCTTTCGGTATTGTTGCTCCCGAGCGCCTTGAGTTGATCAAGGAAATCCCCACACTCATCGAGCAAGGTACAGACGTTTCGGCACCCTCTTGGGTCGGAGTGTTAGCGCCGCCTAAAACACCTGCTACGGTTGTAGCGACGCTTGCTCAGGCAATGATCGAAACTATGTCTGATCCCGCCATTGATAAAAAATTGAATGAGGCAGGGCTCGCGCCCTTGCATGGCACGACTCAAGAGTTTGCCACGCTGATTGCGAAAGACTATGCCTTTTGGGGTAAGGCGATTCGGGATGCTGGGATTAAAGTTGATCAGTAATTTTTGAAATTGCCTGTACGACTTGCTCGGTCGCGGTGGGTGAACAAGCATCGATCATATGTCGGTCAGGTTGGCTGCGTAGCCAAGTAATCTGACGCTTTGCCAGTTGGCGGGTGGCAGAAATGGCTTGTTCTCTTGCTTGTTTTAAATCAATTTCGCCCTCGAGCATTGACCAAAGTTGCCGATAGCCAACGCAACGAATTGAGGGTAAGCCGGGATGTAAATCGCCTCGGGCGTACAAGGCTTGTACCTCAGCGAGTAGGCCGAGCTCAAGCATCTGATCAAAACGTTCGGCGATCCGCGCATGCAACAGACTGCGCTCAAGCGGTTCAAGACTTAAGGTGATCGTGGCAACGGGGTCGTCTGCAGGTTGCATGGCGCCTAACAGAGCTGACATAGGCTGCCCACTAATTTGCCAAATCTCAAGTGCGCGGCCAATGCGCTGGCTATCGTTGGGTGAGAGGCGTTGCGCAGTAATCGGGTCAACCGTTTTAAGTTTGGCATGCATGGCTGGCCAACCCTCAGCCGCCGCACTGGCCTCAAGCGTTTTGCGAATGTCTGGGTTGGCGGCGGGCAGATCGTTGAGGCCATCGCGCAAGGCTTTGAAGTACATCATGGTGCCGCCGACTAGCAGCGGAAGGTTGCCGCGAGACTGAATGTCACGCACGCATTGCAGGGCATCGCGTCGAAAGGTGGCAACCGAATAACTATCGGCCGGATCAAGAAGGTCTAGCAAGTGATGGGTGACTTCACTTCGTTCTTGTGCCGTGGGCTTGGCAGTACCAATATCCATGCCGCGATAGATGGTTGCAGAATCAACGTTAATGATTTCAACAGGCCAGCGCTGGGCAATGGCACGCGCTGCAGCGCTTTTGCCAGAAGCCGTTGGCCCGGCGATACAAATCAGCGGAGTCTGCGTGGGCAAACTCATTGGCCGCGCAAAAATAATTTGTCGAGATCAGACACGCTAAAGTGCACCCACGTGGGCCGCCCATGATTGCATTGGTCTGCGCGTTCGGTGTGTTCCATCTGGCGCAGCAGCGCGTTCATTTCTTCAATCGTCAGTTGCCGATTCGCACGCACCGCACCGTGACACGCCATGGTCGCCAGTAAGGTATTGCGTTGTTCAGTGAGCAAGCGACTCGCGCCCACATGTTCGATATCACGCAAGACACCACGCGCAAGCGCTTCAAGATCGCCGCGGGCAAGCATCGCAGGAACAGAGCGCAAGGTCATGGCTTGTGGGCCTGCAGCCGCTAATTCAAAACCAAGTGCGCTGAGTTGTTCAGCGCATTCTTCGGCGAGCGCGAGCTCTTTGTCTGTGACGCGAAACACGACAGGTACCAAGAGTGTTTGCTGCGGCAGGCTTTGCGCGTCGATGGCTGTTTTGAGTTGCTCGTAGACAACGCGTTCGTGCGCGGCATGCATATCAATCAATGCGAGTCCTGTCGCGGTTTGCGACAAGATGTAAATACCGTGCACTTGTGCCAAGGCGCGACCTAAGGGCCAGGTTTCGTTGTTGTCGCTTCGGTTGTTGTTAGTTTGCTGGCTGTCGTTGAGCGGCTGATACAGTGCTTTCCAAGCGCCTGGTTGTTCGAGACCGTTCGAGGCAGGCTCGCGAAGTGCGAAGGCAGCTTGCGCGCCGGGGTTCCAGCGCGGCGTGAAGGCTTGAGCGCCTCCAAGTGCGGCCAACGCTGTGCTTGAGTTGGCGCCCCCGTTCAGGGGCATTGCAAACGCGCCAACTGATGTACCGTGTTCGCCTTGCGAGACTTGATGGGTGCCTGCGGTGCCCGCCAAAGCCTGCGTGATGGTTTGTGCAACGAAGCGGTGTACCGCACCAGTATCGCGAAATCTGACCTCGTGTTTTGCGGGGTGTACGTTGACATCGACCGCGAGTGGATCAATTTGCAAAAACAACACAAAGGCTGGCTGGCGATCGCCATGCAAGACGTCCGCATAGGCACTGCGAATGGCGTGCGACACCGTACGATCGCGCACGTGACGGCCATTGACGAATAAAAATTGTCGATCTGCACGCGCGCGCGCCGCTGTTGGGCGTGTGGTCACCCCCATGATCGACATCGGACCGCCTTGCGCATTCACCTCAATGCCGTGCTCATTGAACTCAGAGCCAAGCACATCGCTGATGCGCTGCAGAGCAGAGGCCGGAAGCCATTGCCGTACAGCGCGATCGTTATGAAACACCCGAAAGCCAATTTCAGGAAACGCCAAAGCGACGCGTTCAATCGCATCGATGCAATGACCAAACTCGGTTGCCTCGGCGCGTAAAAATTTACGTCGTGCGGGCACGGCATCAAATAAATATTTGACTTCGACGGTGGTGCCTAAGGCGCCCGCAGCGGCAACAGGTTCAGTCATGCCGCTTTCAAAGCTGAAAGCGTGGGCTGCATCGCGGGTGCGTGAAGTGATTGTTAATTGAGACACTGCTGCAATCGATGCAAGGGCTTCGCCACGAAACCCCATTGAATCCACCGATTCGAGTTCTGCAAGAGAGGTGATTTTGCTGGTGGCGTGACGCGTCAGTGCAAGTGAGAGTTCTTCAGCACGGATTCCGCTGCCGTCATCAATCACGGCGATACGGCGAATACCGCCAGCTTCAAGGCGCACCTCAATCGATTGGGCGCCCGAGTCGACTGCATTTTCGACTAACTCTTTGAGAACTGAGGCTGGCCGCTCAATGACTTCACCCGCCGCGATTTGGCTAATCAATAAATCGGGCAGGGGACAGATCGGGCGGGGAGTCGACATGGCAGACGCTACAAGAAAGAAGTCTGCATTTTAGAGCTTTGTGCGCGCTAAGGCATTACCCAATCGAGGCTAAGTGCGGGTTGGCAGAAAAGTAACGCGAGATCCCGCCTAATAAGGCCGTTGCAAACTTATCTTGATCAGGTCCGTTGCGCAGCATCCGCTCTTCGTCAGGGTTGCTGATGAAGGCCGTTTCAACCAAGATAGAGGGCATGTCCGGGGCTTTTAAGACGGCAAATCCAGCGTGCTCAACTTGAGGCTTGTGCAGGCGATACACGTTTTTGAGTTCGCCTAGCATCGTGTTCGCAACGGTCGTTGAATCTTTAATTTGAGCGCTTGTCGATAAATCGAGTAAGACTTTGGCTAATCTTGGATCTTGAACGGTTAAGTTGATGCCACCGATCAGGTCAGCAGCATTTTCTTTGTCTGCCAACCAGCGTGCGGCCGTACTCGAGGCGCCGCCATCTGACAGGACATAGACCGAACTGCCTCCTGCGGTGGGCCGCACAAAGGCGTCCGCGTGAATGGATACAAACAAATCTGCTTTGACTCTTCTGGCCTTTTCTACACGCACATTGAGCGGCACAAAGTAATCGCCATCGCGTGTCAGATAGGCGCGCATTCCAGGCATTGCATCAATTTTTGCTTTCAATCGCTGAGCAATTGCAAGCACAACGTCTTTTTCGCGCGTGCCACCTTTGCCGATCGCGCCAGGGTCTTCTCCGCCATGGCCCGGGTCTAAAGCAATGGTTACGACGCGCCGACCACGCTCGAGTTTATAGGGCGTGATGGTGCTGCTACTGGTGGAGGGTGCGATTGAGCTGGGCAGTACGGGCAAGCTTGCCATGGCCGTGCCCTTGGGGTTGCGACCGATGTCTGCGAGGATCTGCGCAAGCGGATCTTCTTCAATTTTTTGCGGATTATTTTTCAGTAGCGCAGCAAGCGGATCTTGTGCGACCTTCGGATAAAAGTCGAGCACGAGCCTGAACTTATAGTCGCCCGCTGGCTTCAGTGTGAATACCTGCGGCGCAATGGCTTGCTTGAGGTCAAACACAATCCGGACAACATTCGGACGATTTTGCGCGACACGCAAACTGCTGATGTATGGATCGTCAGTACGCACCTTGCGCACTAACTCATTGAGCCCGGGCGAGATGTCGATGCCTTGGATATCGACCACCATGCGGTGCGGGGTCTCTAGCGTGAAGTGTTCAGCTTTCAGTTCACTATCAAGTTCAAGCGTCACGCGTGTGTATTCGTCTGCTGGCCAGGTGCGTACCGCGAGCAGGCGCGCGGCCATTGCCACGCGTGGGATGATTGGGAGTAATAAAAGGGTAGACGCTGCGCCTAACAGGCGGCGTCGGCTGAGCGCTCGGGCGGGCGAAGATATTTCGTCGCGGTCTGAGGCAAAGCGGTGAGCCATCTAATCCCTTTATCAGTCAAGGCGTTGAGCGTGACCTGGCGGCCTTCGCCCGCGTACGCCAACTCAATTAACAAGTCAGGCGCACTGAGCAAGTCGCCGGCCCGCTCGGGCCATTCGATCAAAAGTAAGGCCTTGTTTTTAAAGAGATCGCGAAACCCTGCATCTAGCCATTCGGCAGGATCGCTAAATCTATAAAAATCAAGATGATACAAGTATAAGTTAGAAACTTCATAAGATTCAAGTAGTGCATAACTTGGGCTCTTAATTCGTCCAGAAATATTGCAATGCCGCAAAAATGCCCGCACTAAGGCTGTTTTACCCGCACCAAGTTCCCCCTGAAGGTGAATGCGCCCTTGCGCGTCAGAGCCCGGAATGAGTGTGCCCTCGGCGTTTGGGGTGAGCTCTGCTGCAACCATCGCTAACGCCTGACCGAGCGCCTCGGTGGCGGCTTCGTCGGGTAGGTCAAGAGTCAACGATGTGTGAGCGAGCATCAGAGTCGTGAAGTTGAGTGCGGTTAAAGGCTAACCCCGGCATTGTCCATCATTGTGTGTTGGCTGTAAAAAACGGGTCGATGCGTTGTACAGTTTGGGTGGCTTGCGCAGTTCGACGTATGCAACGCTGTAAAGAGAGGTATTTTGAGATGAGTCATGAAGAATCCGCCTCGATTGGTGAGTTTATTGACGCGGTTTGGCTTGAAGATGGCTTAGCCGCGAACACGCTTGCTGCGTATCGCTTGGATCTAATTGGTTTTGAAGAGTGGCTGAGAAGTGAACGTGACCTTGCGCTCGATACTGCCTCGGGCGGTGATATCGAGGCTTGGTTTGCGGCTAAACATTCGCAAACCAAGCCAAGCACGGCGAACCGACGCCTCGCAACGTTGCGCCGTTACTACCTATGGGCGCTGCGGCATCAGCGCGTGACTGCTGACCCCTGTCTGCAACTGACAACGGCGCGCCAACCTTTGCGCGTGCCTAAGACCTTATCCGAGGCGCAGGTTGAAGCGTTGCTACAACAACCCCCAGTGCACACTGCCCGCGGTTTGCGTGATCGCGCCATGCTTGAGGTGCTCTACGCCACGGGCTTGCGTGTTTCAGAATTGGTGAGCGTTGGTGTGCTTGAAGTGAGCCTCAGTGATGGGGTTGTGCGCGTGGTTCAGGGTAAGGGCGGTAAAGACCGTCTAGTCCCCTTGGGCGCTGAAGCCGCGCACTGGATTACCCGCTATCTTGCTGAGTCGCGCCCCGAGTTACTCGGGCAACGAACGAGCCCCGCATTGTTTGTGACGGCGCGGGCCGCCCCGATGACGCGACAATCCTTTTGGTTGCTCATTAAGAAATACGCAGTCTTGGCGGGCATCAATGCGCCCTTGTCACCACACGTGCTCAGGCATGCATTCGCCACCCATTTGCTGAATCACGGCGCAGATTTACGCGTGGTGCAGATGCTGTTAGGGCATTCTGATATTTCGACCACGCAAATTTACACGCATGTGGCGCGCGAGCGACTGAAAAGCTTGCACGCACAACATCATCCTCGAGGCTAAGCGGCCTTTGCGCGAGCAAAGGTCGATCACTTGTTACACTCTCGCTGCGTCTCGCCGTAGCACAGTGGATAGTGCACATGCCTCCTAAGCGTGGGACACTGGTTCGATTCCAGTCGGCGGGACCAACATGACTGAGCGATTCGTTCGAGCTCAGTTCAAACGCCCCACAGATTGACTGCAAATACGACTTTTCTTGCTAAACCTTGGGTTTTTGCGGGTGGTTTTCGTTATGATCAAGGGCAAGCAATCGTGAGGCAGACTCACGATCCAAAAAAATAGAATATTTCACCTCGCAACATGACGCAGACGCCTTCCTCAGCAGCAAGCAAGCCTCAATTACTCGACGATCCACTCGCACTCAGAACAATTTTGATCGGCACCTTAATTGTGCTGCTTGCCATGGGTATTCGCGCCACGATCGGTTTGTTTATCCAACCGATGGGGCTCGAGCGTGGCTGGGGGCGCGAGGTCTTTTCAATGGCTTTTGCGATCCAAAATTTGGCCTGGGGCTTTGGCGCGATCGGCGCGGGCATGATGGCCGATCGCCTAGGCGCAGGGCGGACCATCGCGCTGTGTGCCGCGCTCTATGCCTTGGGGCTTTTGGGGACGCGTTATTCAAGCACTGAGTTCGAGTTGTACATGACCGCAGGCTTGTTGATTGGTCTTGGGCAGGCTGGTACCACGTTTGCTGTGATCCTGCCTGTGATTGCGCGCACCGTGCCCGTGTCGTCACGCAGCACTGCGATGGGGATCGCCAGCGCAGGTGGCTCGTTGGGTCAATTCTTGGTCGTTCCAACAGGACAGCTCTTAATCGACAGTTTGAACTGGACGGGCGCCTATTGGGTCCTATCGCTCACGCTGGCGATGACGTTGCCTTTGGCTTGGTTTTTGCGCGGCACGCCTGGCCCAAATACTGGGCCACAGCAATCGATGCTGCAGGCGATTAGTCAGGCACTCAGACACCCAACGTTTCATCTGATTTTTTGGGGCTACTTTGTCTGTGGCTTTCACACCGCGTTTATTACCTTGCATCTGCCTGCGTTTGTCGTCGACAAGGGCCTGAACGCCAGTACGGGCGCCATCGCGATTGGTTTGATTGGGCTGTTTAACGTGTTTGGGTCTTTTACCGCCGGCAAGCTCGGTGGTACGCATAGCAAAAAGACTCTATTGGCTGCCTTGTACGCTCTGCGCTCAGTGGGCTTGGTTTGGATTTTGATCATGCCCACTTCGCCTTGGGTGGTGTACGTCTTTGCCGGTTGGATGGGGATTTTCTGGCTGGGTACGGTTCCACTGACGCAGGGCTTGATTGGTCATATTTATGGTCTGCGTTTTGGCGCAACGCTGATGGGCATGACCTTCCTGGGTCACCAACTCGGAAGCTTCAGTGGGGTATGGATCGGTGGGCGGGTGCAGGCTTTGACCGGTAGCTATGATCTCGTCTGGTGGTTGGGTATTGCCCTATCGCTGATTGCTGCCGCTTTGTATTTGCCTGTGCGCGAAGTACCACTCAACGTGCCAATGACAGCTAAAACTGCTTAGGTGAATGTTGACGCGACTGCCTCTGCTAAAAACAACGTGCCTGGCGCGACGCTGATGATTAGGCGTTCGCGCACGCGGTCTCTGTTGGTGAGAGTGAGTCTCGGGGCTTTGCTGGGTGGGGTATTGCTGGTTGGATTTTTGGCGTATCTGTCTCCGGCAATGCGCTTGAATTGGGAAACGATCGCTTCGCTGTGCGGCCTCTAGTCCGCAACCTATGCAAAAACTCTCAGATTTACCCTTCATCGATTATGTCCAGCTTCGTGATTTGGATGCACGCGACACGACGGTGATCACCGTCAATAATCGTCTGGCACGCAGAGTGATTCAAAGCTTGGCTCGCCAACAAGCGGCTCAAGCGCAGCGGGTGTCTGAACTACCGACGGTGGCGCCCTGGTCGGGTTGGATCGTGCAACAGTTAGGCCGTGCTGGGTTTCAAGAGGGGCTGAGCGAGCACACCTTGTTACTCGATCATTTTGCTGCCCAAACAGTCTGGTCCGAGGTGATCGAAACGCACGAAAAAGACCACGTCTTGCTTGATGTGAATCAAGCGGCTGCTGGGGCGATGCAAGCGGATCAGTTGATCGACGAGTGGCGCATCTCGGTCGATCAGTCGATTGCCACCGATGAATATAAAAGTTTTTCGCGTTGGCGCGATGGTTACCGCAGTCGCTTACATGCACTCGATGCATTGGACCCAAACCTGGCCGTGACGCGGCTGATTCAGCATATTGAAAGCGGTCTTGCACTACCAGGTACGATTGTGTTGGCAGGGTTTACCGAAATTTCACCGCGCATGGGGATCTTGTGTGCGGCGCTGCTGGCGCGAGGGATCGTGTTAGTGGTGCTTCGAGAACCTGCGGCACAGGCGGCAGTCGTCAGCCGCGTTGTGTGCGGCACCGCCCAGTCTGAATGGCAGGCTGCAGCTCACTGGGCGCGCGCGCAATTGCAAGCGCAGCCCGAAGGGCGTTTTGCGATTGTGGCCGTCTCGCTCGATGCTCAGGCCCCCTTCGCTCGCCGCGTGTTAGCTCGTGTGCTAAACGATACAGAGGGTTCGCCTGCCTTTACGTTTAACGTTGCCGTTGCGCGGCCGTTAGCGGATTGGGCGGCGGGACGTGCCGCCCTGGCTTGGTTGCGAACCTTTGTGTTGATGAAAGAGCAACAACAGGCACCGCCTGCCGATCTCAGTGCCGCGTTACTCGCTGGTCACTGCGTGGGGCACGTTGCCGAAATGGGCAAGCGTGCCCAACTGGATGCCCGCTGGCGTCAGCAGTACGTCAGTCAAGTGAATGTCGCCGCCTGGACGCACTCCCTGTCAGCGCTAGAGCACTTATCGCCTGCCTGGCAACGTGCCTGGCAAGACTGGCAGGGCACCGATTCTTCGGCACCTGCTTATTTTTGGGCTGGATTTTTTCGTGCAACCCTTGCGACGCTCGGTTTTCCAGGGGTCGGTCAGCAAAGTTCGGCGGCTTACCAAGTGCTTGAGGCGCTTGATGCTTTGTTTGAACGCTTCGAGGCACTCTCGGCGGTGCTCGGTGTCTTGACGGCAGGCGAGGCCTTCAAGATTTTTAGCAGGCTCGCACGCAGCACCTTGTTTCAGCCGCAACGCGCCCTCGATGCGCGGCTAGATGTGTTGGGCTTGCTCGAGGCTGAGGGTGGTCAGTGGGACGCAGTCTGGCTGTTAGGCCTGACCGACGAAGTGTTACCTGCAATTGCGAAACCGAATCCCTTCATTCCTGTGCAGGCGCTGCGTCAGGCGCAGGCCCCACGTGCGACCCCCGAGCGCGAGCTTCAGTGGGCCGAGAAAATCTTTGAAGCGCTTTGCCTGACAGCTCCAAGAGTTGTTGTGAGTTCTGCCTTGTTTGAGGGCGAGCGTGCGCTGCGACCTTCACCCTTGATTGTGTCGTTGGAACCGAGCGCAGATTTGTGGACGCCTGCGATCCCAGAGCGTTCAAAGCCTTTGTTCGAACGCCTCTCCGACGATCAAGGACCCGCAGTGGCTGAGAACGAAAAGATTTCAGGTGGGATCGGTTTGTTGGAAACACAGGCACGTAACCCTCTTTGGGCCTTTATCCGGCATCGCTTGGGGGTGCGAGGATTACCTGCCTACACAGAACTGCCCTACAAGATGCAACGTGGTATGTTTTTGCACGGGGTGTTGCAGCGCATCTGGGAAGAGCTTCACGATCAAGAAGCGTTGCATGAGGCGGTGGTTCAACACACACTGGACTCTCAGCTTGAGCGCATTGCGTACGACGTCGGCCGCAAAGAACTACACGCTTTTGAAGAGACCTTGCAGCGCCTTGAGATCGAGCGCGGTATCACGGTGGTCAGGCAGTGGCTTGCGCTTGAAGCGACTCGCTTGCCTTTTAAAGTGATTGAAGTCGAACAGAAGCGCAAATTATCGGTGAAGGGGCTGACGCTTGACGTGCGGCTTGACCGCTTAGACGCGGTCGGTGACTCAAACGATCAAGTCATTATTGATTACAAAACTGGCTCAGCCTTACCCAAAATATTGAATGACTGGAAAACACCGCGACCGTTGAATTTACAGGTGCCTGCTTATGCAATGATGCTTGGTCAGACTGATAGCAGTCGTGAACAGCCTGCCTCGAACATCTCTGGACTCGTGCTCGCGCAATTGCATTCAAAAGAGACCGTCGTGGCAGGCTTAGTTGAGATTGACTGCCTCGGGATAAAAGGCCCTCAGACGCTTGAGGAGGCAAAATTTAACGACGAAAGCTGGCAGGCGCTGTTACTCAGACTTCAAGTCGCCATCGAGGTGCTCGCCGCTGAGTTTGTGTCGGGTCATGCGCTCAATCAAGCCTGGAATAAAGCAGATTTAGAGCACTGCGATGTCTTGCCGTTGTTGCGTCTGTACGAAGATGAGCTAAGCGATGAGTGAAAAGCAACCTAGTGACGCCGCCATCAGGCTTCAGGCGACCGATCCGAGGCACTCGTTTTTGGTGCAGGCTCCAGCGGGTTCGGGCAAGACAGAGCTCTTGACTGACCGTATTCTTGCCTTGCTCAGTACCGTCAAACGTCCGGAAGACATCGTCGCCATTACCTTTACACGTAAGGCTGCCGCCGAGATGCACGAACGCGTGCTTGAGAAGTTGACCAAAGGGCTCAGCGACATCCCGCCCGTGGCCGAGCACGAGCGGCGCAGTTGGGAAATGGCCCGCAAGGCGCTCGAGCGCGACCGAGAGTTTCAGTGGGACATATTGCAATACCCTGCGCGTCTGGCGATTCGCACGATCGATTCGTTTTGTGCGTCATTAGTGCGTGCGATGCCCTGGATGTCATCGATGGGCGGCTTGCCTGCGATTTCGGATGATCCTCGGTCACACTATCTTGCAGCGGCCGGCGCCACCATCGAGTTGGCCGGCGCGTGCCCCGAGGTCACCCGTTTGCTGACGCACATGGATATGGATGTGGCCGCCACGCGCGAAGCGTTGGCAGATATGTTGAGTCAACGAGATCAATGGTTGCCGCACCTTGAGCGCACTGATGATCACAGCGCGCTTGAAGATAATTTATTGGACGCGATTGAGCTGGATCTTGCTAAGTTGTTAGCGGCGATGCCCGCAGGGTGGGCCGAGCAACTTGCGCCACTCGCGCATCTGGCTGCGACCAACTCGCTGCAGACTCATCCAGACAGTCCGATCGTGGCTTTGCTTGATTGGGACGGTCGCCCTTTTGAGGCAAATTTTGCTGAGCTCGAACGTTGGCAAGGCTTGGCGACCTTATTACTGACCGGTAAGGGGCAAGTGCGCAAGACTGTCACTGTTGCTGAAGGCTTTCCGGCTGGTGCCGAAGGCAAGACGGCAAAGGCACAGATGCTGCAATGGTTAAATGATCATCGGCCGCTCGAGTTGTCGGGCGCTCAGGCGCCTGAGTGGTTGAACCGTCTGGCCGCCACCATGACGCTGCCAAATTATGAATTTACCTCAGACCAATGGGAGATCATTCAGGCTCAGATGCAGTGTTTAAAGTTAGCCGCTGGGCAGCTGACGCTGCAGTTTATTCAGGCCGGTGAGGTCGACTTTATTGAGATTGCCCGTCGTGCCGATTTGGCACTTGGTTACACCGATGATCCAAGCGAACTTTTGTTAAAACTTGATTCCAGCATTCAGCACTTGTTGATCGATGAGTTTCAAGACACTAGTTTGTCGCAAATCGCGTTACTTACAAAATTAACCTCGGGTTGGCAGCAGGGTGATGGGCGCAGTCTGTTCTTAGTTGGCGATCCGATGCAATCGATCTATCGGTTTCGTAAGGCTGACGTGAGTCTGTTCATCAAGGTACGTGATCACGGCTTAGCGGGGTTGAAGCTAACGTGTTTGCAATTGACGGATAATTTTCGTTCGCAAAGAAAAATCGTTGAATGGGTCAATGCAACCTTCAAGCCAATGTTTCCTGAAACAGATGACCCCTCTGTTGGCGCGATTTCATACGCAACCTCGGTCCCGTTCAAGGCTGAAACCGTGCCTGATGCGGTGCGGTGTCATTCTTTTTTACCAGATGAATCACAAGCCTCTCAGCAGCGCGTGGTCGAGTTGGTGCGCCAGGCACTTGCAGACTTTAATCAGCCTGAGCACAAGCACCCCGTCGCGATTTTGGTGCGTGCCCGTTCGCACTTACTTGACCTGACGCAGTTGTTGCAACGCGAGGGGATCGCCTGCCGCGCGGTGGAGTTGGTGCCCTTACATCAGCGCTCTTATGTGGTCGATCTAGTTCAAATTGCGCGTGCGCTGACACACCCAGCTGACCGCTTGGCGTGGATATCTGTGTTGCGCTCGCCTTACTGTGGGTTAACGCTCGAGAGTTTGCATCGACTGTTTGGGCAAAACAACCAGACCGTTCCCGAGATTTTGCGCGCGGTGCTCAAGCCAAGGGATGCAGCTGGTCTGTGTCAGGCGCAGCAGAATCTTGCGCCTGAAGAGTTTGTGCGACTGCAGTGTGCAGCGCCTATTTTGCTTGAGGCGTTAACCGAAGACGATGTGCAACCCTTTGCTGCCCGCCTTGAGTTTGTGTGGCGTGCGTTGGCCGGGCC
>CALFXX010000135.1 GCA_937952975.1 uncultured Alcaligenaceae bacterium | reverse complement strand
GCTCTTCCGATCTCAGAGGCAGGTCGCCGGTGGTGTTGGCGAAGATCACGCCGTCGTAGTTCTTCAGGGAATCCGCGCTGAGCTTTTTGGGGGTTGGTATTCAGCCGCCTTCGACGAGTTGGGGAAGTATCCTGAACAATGCGCAAGAACTCTTGATCAGTGATCCGCCCCTTGCAATTTATCCCGGGCTTATTATTTTGATTTCTGTTGTGGCCATCAACTTCATAGGCGACGGCCTACAGCGAGCGTTTGACCCGCGCAGTGTTGGGCGCAATTAGCGTTGGCGCGTAGTCTTGCCATGAGCATGCGTTGGATAGCGGCCTCTGAGCCCAATCTCGTACAATCGCCTCAAAAGGAGGCCACGGTCAACATGAAAAAAAGACAAACACTTGCGTGCTTATTGGCAGCAGCCTTGGCGCCATCGGCGCTTGTTGCCAACACTGACGCGACTTATCCCAATAAGCCCGTGCGCCTGATTGTGGGCTATCCGCCCGGTGGCGCAGGTGATATTTTTGGTCGACTGGTGGCAAATTATTTGTCTCGTACGATGGGGCAGCAGTTTGTGGTTGAAAACCGCCCGGGTGCGGCCGGAACGATCGCTGCGGCACAGGTGGCACGGATGCCCGCTGATGGCTACACCTTGTATCTGGCCACAGCAGGCGATTTCACCACGGCGCGTAGTTCGTTCGGTGATCGCTTGCCGTACAACCCTGAGCGCGATTTCACGCACATTACCCTCGTCGTCAAAGTGCCATTAGTGCTTGTTGCGCATCCTTCTGTGCCTGCATCGACCGTTCAAGAATTTATTGCCTACGCAAAAAGTAAGCCTCGCCAACTGAATTACGCATCGTTTGGTAATGGCTCGACCTCACACCTTGCTGCCGAAGCCTTCAACATGGCCAGCGGTGTTGAGATCACGCACGTCGCCTACAAGGGCGGGAGTCCGGCGGTTGCAGATTTGCTGGCCGGCCGGGTGGACATCATGTTCGATACGGTATTGAGTGCGTCCCGGTTTACAAAAGCAGGGCAGTTAAAGAGTTTTGGTGTGACAACCTTAAAGAGAGTGCCATTGATGTCTGAGACCCCCACGCTCAATGAAAGCGGCCTGTCGGGTTTTGAAATCGCAACATGGCTGGGTATCGTAGCCCCTGCGGGCTTACCGCCGCAGCTGACTCAAGCGCTTGCTCGTCAATTAGATGCCTTTACAAAAGACCCAGAGATCCAGAAGCAGTTAGACGCACTCGGGCTGTTGGTAGACGGGTCTGGTCCTCAGGCCTTTAGCACGTTCATTAAGCAAGAATCTGCGCGAATGGACAAGCTGATTAAGCGCGCGGGCATTCAGTTTGATTAATGATGTTTCTATGCTGCGCGATCACGAGCAACGATCAACGATCAAGCCAGCAACGATCAAGCTGCTCGCCTGATCGTTGCTGATTTAACGATGTAAAGCTCTTACGCCGCCAGCGCCTTCAAAGGCTCGACGATAGGTGTACGGATCAAATAGTCAAAGGCAGAGAGCGATGCCTTGGCACCTTCGCCCATTGCAATGATGATTTGCTTGTAGGGCACTGTGGTGCAATCACCTGCAGCAAAGACGCCGTGCATTGAGGTCTCGCCTTTTGCGTCAACGATCACTTCGCCATACTTTGACAGTTCGACTGTGCCTTTGAGCCAATCGGTATTGGGCAGTAAGCCAATCTGCACAAAAATCCCTTCGAGCTCGATGTTATGCAGGTCGTTACTTGTACGGTCTTGGTAACGCAGCCCGTTCACCTTTGTACCGTCGCCTAACACTTCTTTGGTCAAGGCGCTTTTGATCACCGTCACGTTGGGCAGGCTGGCAAGTTTGTTTTGCAATACGGCATCAGCGCGCAACTTGCTGTCAAACTCAAGCAGCGTCACATGACTCACGATACCGGCTAAATCAATGGCGGCTTCAACGCCAGAGTTACCGCCACCAATCACGGCAACGCGCTTGCCTTTAAACAATGGGCCGTCGCAGTGAGGGCAGTAGGCAACCCCTTTGTTGCGATACTCTTGTTCGCCTGGCACGTTCATTTCTCTCCAGCGTGCACCGGTGCTCACAATCACTGATTTGCTTTTTAAAACGGCGCCGTTTGCCAGCTCGACTTCGAGCCCGCTCGCGCCTTGGCGTAAGGCTGTGGCACGCTGCAAATTCATGATGTCGACCTCGTAGCTTTTAACGTGCTGCTCAAGGGCTTGTACCAACTTTGGACCTTCAGTCTCTTTGACCGAGATGAAGTTTTCAATGCCCATGGTGTCCATGACCTGACCACCAAAGCGCTCGGCCAACACGCCGGTGCGAATGCCTTTACGTGCTGCGTAGATCGCTGCGGCCGCGCCAGCAGGGCCGCCACCGATCACTAAGACGTCATACGCTTCTTTCGCGTTGAGCTTGGCGGCGTCTTTTTGAGGGCTGTTGGTATCAAGCTTGGTGACGATTTCTTCGACAGTCATGCGGCCTTGGCCAAAGGCCTCGCCGTTCAAGAGCACGGTCGGCACAGCCATCACTTGATGTTGATCCACTAAGCCTTGAAAGAGGGCGCCATCGATCATCTCGTGTTTAACATTTGGATTGAGCGCGGCCATCAGGTTCAAGGCTTGCACCACGTCTGGGCAGTTATGGCACGACAGTGAAATGAAGGTCTGAAAATGCAACTTGCCGTCGAGTTCACGAATGCGTTCAATGATTTCTTGCTCGACCTTGGGCGGATAACCGCTGGCCTGCAAAATGGCCAAAATGAAGGAGGTCATTTCGTGGCCCATTGGCAGGCCTGAAAAGGTAATTCGTGCGTCTTCGCCAGTTTTGCTTACCGTAAAGCTAGGGATATTTTTGGCGGTTCCGGTCGTGACGACAGTCAACTTGTCGGACTGTTCTGAAACTTCATTTAAAAGCTCAAGCATTTGCGTTGAGCTTTCTTTTGAGTCTACAGAGGCCGTCAAAACGATTGGGCTCACAATCTTTTCGAAATAAAGCTTCAGTTGCCCTTTGAGGTTGCTGTCTAACATGATGTGTTCCTTAATATGCGTTCGATGAGTCTATTGGGCAGGATCTGGTCCTCTCCAATAGACTCTCCGAAGAGAGTCTGATTGGTTCGTGCAAGACGTTACTTAGATCTTGCCTACGAGGTCTAACGAGGGGGTCAAAGTTGCTGCGCCTTCGTTCCACTTGGCTGGGCACACTTCACCCGGATGTGCTGCGGTGTACTGAGCGGCTTTGAGCTTGCGTAAAGTCTCTGATACGTCGCGAGCAATTTCGTTTGAGTGAATTTCGGCAGTCTTGATCATGCCCTCAGGATTGATGATGAAGGTGCCGCGCAAGGCCAAACCTTCTTCTTCGATGTGCACGCCAAAGGCACGTGTCAGTGTGTGTGTTGGATCGCCGACCAATGGAAACTTGGCTTTACCAACAGCAGGTGATGTCTCGTGCCAAACTTTGTGCGAAAAGTGTGTATCGGTTGTCACGATATAGACTTCGGCGCCCATTTTTTGAAATTCGGCGTAGTTGTTTGCTGCATCTTCAATTTCAGTTGGGCAGTTAAACGTAAAGGCTGCCGGCATGAAAATCAGGACAGACCATTTGCCTTTGAGGCTTTCGTCAGAAACAGTGATGAACTTACCGTTGTGGAAAGCTTGGGTTTTGAAGGGTTGCACTGCGGTGTTGATGATCGACATAAGTAACCTTTTAGGGTGAAAAAATTTAACGACAGACGAAGTTTGAGCTGTTTGCTGAAATCAATCAAACAAATTAAAATAATATTAATGATCGATTTAATCGATAACAAAAAGAGCGATCATAAAAGCAACCGAACGAGCAACCGAACAAGCAACCGAACGAGCAACCACGAGAGCAAAATATGGCCGCTACCCCCACTCTTAAACAGTTGCGTTATTTGATAGCGCTTAGTGAAACCTTAAGTTTTACTAAGGCTGCCGAAAGGTGTTTCGTTGGGCAGTCGACCTTAAGTGCTGGCCTTAAAGAGCTTGAAGACACGCTAGGCACTCAGTTAGTCGAGCGAGACAAGCACACTGTGTCGTTGACGCCGACCGGCCGGGGCGTGGTCGAGCGCGCGCAGCGGTTGATTGCTCAGGCCGATGATTTAGTCGATTTTGTGCAAGGGGCTGCCGGCTCAATGGTGGGAGTGATTAAGTTGGGTGTGATTCCGACCATCGCACCTTTTTTGTTACCCGCCTTACTGGCTCGAATGCGACACGACTTTCCTCATTTAAAAATTGTTTTGCGCGAGGATTTATCTGCCAACCTGATTGATAAGCTTAATCGGCATCAATTAGATTTTGCCTTAATTGCCTTACCTTACGATACAGAAGGTTTTTTGACTAAAGAGCTCTTTGATGACGAGCTATGGCTCATCGGAAACCAGCATGACCCAGCGCTTAAAAATAAAGAAATCCAGTTAACGAATCAGCTGGCAGATCGTGTCCTGTTGCTAGAAGAGGGCAATTGCCTGCGCGAGCATACGCTGACTGTCTGTACCAAAAGCGATCTGGCTAGCACAGATGGCATCGAGGCCACCAGCCTGTTAACGCTGGTGCAAATGGTTGAGTCTGGTTTGGGGATTGCTTTATTGCCTGAGATGGCAGTCAAGTCTGGTCTGCTGATACAAACCAACTTGATCGCAAGGCCGTTGACGGCGCCGGCACCTAAACGAAAGATTGCTTTAATTGCCAGACCGTCAACCGCTCGGATTGAAGAATTTAATGCACTCGTGAAAGTGCTTAAAGAGTCGCGGGGCGGTTAATCAAACATATCGGGTTGAGTCTGAATTAACTGAGTCCAGATCGTTTGAAAATGTAGCCAACCGATGTACTCGCTGCCCACATGCTCTCGGCTGTACAGCGCCTTGTCGTGGGGCACCATGATTGGCTTGAGACCAGTTGCTTCAATCATGAGTTGTTGCTGACAGCAACGTTCAAGGGCAATAAACCAAAAGGCGGCTGCCTCGATGCTGTGCCGGCTAGCGGTCAAAAGCCCGTGGTTGCGATGAATCGCTGCTCTGACCCCTGTGAAAGACTCGGCAACGCCCAAGCCGGCTTTGGCTTCGACGGCCACTTGGCCCGCTTCAGCGCCAATGACCACGTGATCTTCATAGAAGGCCGCTGCATCTTGACTGATTGGATCGAGTTTTTTACCAAGCGAGGCGAAGGCCGTGCCGTAGACGGTGTGCGCGTGGCACATCGCGATGATGTCGGGGTGCATTTCGTGTACGGCGCCGTGCAGCACAAAGCCCGCTTGGTTGATGGCGTAGTCGCCTTCAACGACGGTGCCTTGATGGTCGGCCAAAATCAGGTTTGAGATTTTGACCTGCGAAAAATGCACCGCCATCGGGTTGGTCCAGTACAAATGAGGATGCTGTGGATCACGGACCGTTAAATGGCCAGCAAAACCGTAGTCAAAACCCTGCAACGCAAAGGCCCGGCAAGCCGCAACGAGCCGCTCTTTGCGGTGCTGGCGCTCTTGTGCGATCGACATGCCAGTGGGTCTTTCTGGAAATATCAACCCTTTCTGCGCAGGTTGATAAATAGACTCACGGTCGCCGAGGTCTAGTTTTGGGCTTTTTTCTAACGTTTGCGTCATAACAGGCTCCTTTGTAATCAAAATTCTACCCTAGCTTTAGTTGTACATTCTAGGCTCACGCTATGTTCTTCTAGATGAGCCTTTTATGAAAATTTTTTCGATGCGACTGTCCTGTATGGCAAGCTTGCTTGTCTGCGTAGCGTTCAACGCCTTTTCGGCTTACCCAGACAAACCGATTCGACTGATTGTGGGCTCTGCCCCGGGTGGCGCGCCCGACGTGTTGATGCGAACTCTTGGCGCGCAAATGTCTAAGCAAATGGGGGTGCCGATTGTGATTGAAAATAAGCCGGGGGCCTCGTATGTGATTTCAACAATGGATCTGGTGCGCTCGGCGCCCGATGGCTACACGCTGGCCTACGGCAATGTCGTCTCGTTAGCAACCAACATTTCGTTGCTCAGTAAGGTGCCTTATAGCGTTGAAAAAGATCTAACCTTAATCGCAAACGCCTTGCGCGTCGTGAACTTAATGGTCGTCAATAACGACTTGCCGGTAACCTCTGTTCAAGAGTTGATCGCGTACGCCAAAAAGAATCCGGGTAAGGTGGTTTTCGGTTCAGATGGAAACGGCACAACCTCGCACCTAGGGATGGAGTACTTTCGCAGCTTAGCTGGGATCGAACTGCTGCACGTGCCTTATAAATCAGCCCCAGCAATGTTGACGGATTTGATGGGTGGCTCAGTTCAGGTTGCTTTGAGCAACACTCCGGTGGTGGGCCCGCATGTACAGTCAGGGCGTATGCGAGGGATTGGCATCTCTGACAATAAACGCTCGCCAACATTTCCCTCGATTCCCACGGTCGCAGAGCAAGGCCTCACGGGCTACGAAGTTGTGGCGTGGGGTGGCCTGATCGGCCCGGCAAACTTACCCGCTGACATCGTGAAGCGTTTAAACGCTGAGGTCTTGCAAGCATTACAAAATCCAGAGCTGATCGAAAAGTACAAATCCTTGGGCGCAGAAATTTCGCCAAGCACACCTGAAGAGTTTTCTGCACTGTCAAAACGCGAAACTGCAAAGTGGGCAGAGGTCATCAAGCGCTCTGGCGCGAAGATTGATTAAATATTGGCTAAGATTTACTGTCAAAAAATATAAGGTAGACAATGAGTAAAGACATCAGTGCGCTTCAACTTGGCATCGTCTGGAGACGCTTAACGGGCTTGATGGATGAGGTGGCACAAACCTTTGTGCGCACCTCGTTTTCTGTAGTGGTGCGCGAAAACTGGGATCTTGCTTGCTCGCTGATGGACGCCGACGGTAGGGTGTTCGCGCAATCCTCCAGATCAATCCCGTCGTTTTTAGGCACCATGCCCAGAACCTTGCAGGCAATGCTTCAAAAGCATCCGCAAAAAAGTCTTGAGCCGGGCGATGTTTTAATTTCGAACGATCCGTGGATTGGCACGGGCCACCTCAATGACATCACGATGGTTCGACCGATTTTTAGGGGCCGCGAGCTGGTTGCCTTTGTCGGCTCAACCTTCCACACGGTAGATATTGGTGGTGCGCCGTCGCCCTTTGCCAAAGACTCGTACGAAGAGGGTCTGTGCATCCCGATTTTAAAAATCGTCAGACGAGGTGAAGAAAATCTCGATGTGATTTCATTTTTAGAAGAGAATCTGCGCGAGCCAAACGAGACCTTGGGTGATATTCGCGCACAATTTGCGGCTTACGATCTGGCACAAACAAAATTATTGAATCTGTTGCAACAAGAAGGTATTGATGACCTGACCAGTGTGACAGATTCAATTTTGTCGCGTTCAGAGTTAAGTATGCGCAAAATGCTCGAGGCGATTCCT
>CALFXX010000134.1 GCA_937952975.1 uncultured Alcaligenaceae bacterium | reverse complement strand
TTTCCCTACACGACGCTCTTCCGATCTAGCGCAATATCACGCGACATATTGATCTCTTGCGGCATCCAGTGATTCGCGCAAGTAGCGATATATTTTTCCCAGGCCCACTTGTATTTGAATGGAACGAGCTGGTTGACATCGGTTCTGCCGTTAATGATGCGTTTGTCGGCTGCATTGACTCGTGCTGCGGGGTTCGCAGCAACAGGTTTCTGCTGGAGTCCGGGCGTGGGGAGCGCTGTGTCTCCAAATACACCTGTTGCGTCTCGCATCGGTTGCGATATCGGTTGCAATACGGGCAAGGCAGGAGCGCCAATTGGGGGCGGGGTCTGCAGGGTAGGTTCGTCGTTCCAGGTAAGCATTTTATTCTCGATGTAATTATTGGCAGGCTTCGCACTCTTCGAAACCTGGATCGCCAGGTCTCATGGTGCAGGCCGCGCCCAGAATTTCGGGCTCGGGCATTGCCTGAGGCGCACTCGCCGCAAACGTACCGCTGGTTGAACCGGCACCCGCTGCGTTAACCGCATTGAGTTCACCGCCTCGACCTGTTGATTTTTCAGCGCTTGTTGCACCAAGCGTGCGCAGGTAGTAAGTGGTTTTTAAACCGCGCAGCCATGCGAGCTTGTATGTGTCGTCAAGTTTTTTGCCTGAAGCGCCCGCCATGTAAATGTTGAGTGATTGCGCTTGGTCAATCCATTTTTGGCGACGTGCTGCGCACTCAACGATCCAGGTGGGCTCAACTTCAAAAGCCGTCGCGTATAGCGCGCGCAAATCGGCGGGAACGCGATCGATGCGGGATAAGCTGCCGTCGAAATATTTTAAGTCGGCGACCATCACTTCATCCCAGAGGCCCAGTTTTTTGAGGTCACGAACGAGATGTTCGTTGACCACAGTGAACTCGCCGGAGAGGTTCGATTTAACGTACAAGTTTTGATATGTTGGTTCGATGCATGCAGACACGCCAATAATATTCGATATTGTTGCGGTTGGGGCAATTGCAACGCAATTAGAGTTACGCATGCCGTGTGTTTTGATGCGTGCGCGCAACGAATCCCAATCGAGTGTTGTGGTTTCATCGACTTCAACATATCCACCACGATGCTCGCGCAGCAGTGCGATTGAGTCGTGAGGCAGAATGCCGCGCGACCACAACGAACCATCAAAGCTTGCGTAACGTCCGCGTTCTGCAGCGAGTTCACTTGATGCGCTGTAAGCGTAATAACAAACGGCTTCCATCGAGCGATCTGCGAAGTCTATTGCAGCTTGTGTCGCGTAAGGTACGCGCATCACATGCAGGCAATCTTGAAAGCCCATGATGCCCAAGCCGACAGGACGATGACGCACGTTTGAGTTGCGTGCTTTATCAACCGCGTAATAGTTGATGTCGATCACGTTGTCGAGCATGCGCATCGCGATCTTGATGGTGCGTTGCAGTTTGTCTTGATCAAGCGATTGGGTGCCATCGGCGTTGTGCTTGAGGTGCGCCAGTAAATTCACTGAGCCCAGGTTGCAGACTGCGATTTCAGAATCGTTGGTGTTTAAGGTGATCTCGGTGCAGAGGTTTGAGCTGTGTACGACACCAATGTGTTGTTGCGGCGAGCGAATGTTGCAAGGATCTTTGAACGTGATCCAAGGGTGGCCGGTTTCAAACAGCATCGACAGCATTTTGCGCCACAGGTTTGTGGCTGGCATTGTCTTGTGCAGGGGTAATTCGCCGCGCGCCGCTTTTTCTTCGTAGCCGACGTAGGCTTTTTCAAAAGCTGCGCCAACTTTGTCGTGCAGGTCAGGGCAGTCTGAAGGTGAAAATAGTGTCCAGTTACCGCCTTCGAGCACGCGCTTCATGAACAGGTCAGGGATCCAGTTGGCGGTGTTCATGTCGTGGGTGCGACGACGCTCGTCGCCGGTGTTTTTGCGCAATTCTAGAAACTCTTCGATATCCAGATGCCACGATTCGAGGTAGCAGCAGACTGCGCCCTTGCGTTTTCCTCCTTGGTTCACTGCCACGGCGGTGTCGTTGACGACTTTTAAGAACGGCACCACGCCTTGGCTTTCGCCGTTGGTGCCTTTGATGTGACTACGCATCGCACGAACGGGAGTCCAGTCATTGCCTAAGCCGCCCGCATATTTGGCTAGCAATGCGTTCTCTTTGATGGCTTCGTAGATGCCGTCAAGATCGTCGGACACCGTTGTGAGGTAGCACGACGAGAGTTGCGAGTGAAGAGTGCCGGCATTAAAGAGGGTGGGCGTTGAGCTCATGAAGTCAAACGACGACAGGATCTGATAGAACTCGATCGCACGTGCTTCGCGATCAATTTCGGCGATCGCCAAGCCCATGGCAACGCGCATGAAGAACACCTGTGGCAACTCGATGCGTTGTCCGCGCAGGTGCAAAAAGTAGCGGTCGTACAGAGTTTGCAGGCCGAGGTAATCAAACTGAAGATCACGGCTCGCGTCAAGCGCTGCAGCCAGGCGTGGCAAATCAAAGCGCGAAAGTTCAGAGTTTAATAAGCCGCCTTCAACACCGCGCTTGATGAATTTTGGAAAATACGTGGCATAGCGGGTATTCATTTCTTCTTGAGCAACTTCTTCGCTTAAGACTTCTTTGCGGATTGTGTGCAGTAAGAGACGGGCTGTGACTTTGCTGTAGGCCGGATCGTTTTCGACCATGGCACGCGCGGCCAAAATGGCCGACTTGTAGACTTCGTCAACGGGCACGCCATCGTATA
Source organism: uncultured Alcaligenaceae bacterium (assembly GCA_937952975.1). Lineage (GTDB taxonomy): Bacteria > Pseudomonadota > Gammaproteobacteria > Burkholderiales > Burkholderiaceae_B > Zwartia. The sequence continues at coordinate 28,549 of CALFXX010000134.1, read as the reverse complement.
GATTTTTGAGGGTTTCTTTTTGAATCGTGGCTGTGTCAACAAACTCACCTAAGCCAAAGCCGGCGGCTTCAATCGTGGCTTGTAGTTTGGCCAGGTCAAGCGGCTTGCGTACGCCGTTCTCAACCACATTAAGCGTTGGCGCTTCAGTGGGGGCTTGCTCGGCTTTTCCTTTTGAGCGCTCTTGCGCACGACGCTCGCGATAAAGCACATACGAGCGGGCAACATCGTGCTCGCCCGAGCGCATTAACGAAAGTTCGACTGCGTCTTGGATGTCTTCAATATGGAAGGTGCCACCGTTGGGGCGGCTACGCATCAGGGCCGCGACAACTTGGTGGGTGAGTGAGTCAACGAGTTCGCGCACGCGCGCTGAAGCAGCGCCCTGGCCGCCATTGACTGCCAAAAAGGCTTTGGTCATGGCGATGCCAATTTTGCTGGGCTCGAAATTGACGACTGCGCCATTGCGGCGAATGATGTGATATTGAGTCCAGGCGGCCTCGCTAATTGGCATCGCGCTTGCGATGAATTGCGGTTGAGTGGTTTGGCGCTCGACGGGATTGGTTGTTGTTTGCATTAAGTAAGGCTCCTGCGGTGCAAGCGTGGCACACGCCACGCTGAAAATTCGGTAAGGGTCGTGCAAATTCTGTAGGCGGTCGTGCAAATTTCGGTAGGCGGTGGTGCAAATTCGGTAAGAGTGCTGCAGTTGAGGCGGACTGCCATCTCGTTGGCAGTCATTAATCTGTCACGATCACCTTCGACAGGACGTTTTTGTCGTGAAGCGGGAGGCGAAGATTAACACTACATGTGGTGTTTTTACGAACTATCTTCACTAATTCTAGTGGTTCAGGGTAAACAGCGCAATAGTCATGGTTTAAATTGAATAGTAGGTGTTAACCCTTGAAATTATTAAAAAAATGTACTTCGAAGCGAACCGAAGTAAGCACTTCGCGGGATACCTTTGCAATATTTGGAGATCCCATAAATAGGGGATGCTGAAATTTATTTTTTGTATTGAATAAAGTGTGGCGAAAATGCCAAATAAAGTGGATTTCCACTTGGGTTTCGATGCAAATAGTGTGTTGACTGTCTGGTTATGCTGCAATATGTCGAGGTCGCCTCTAGTTATTTTTAGCGGCAAGATCGTCGCCGTTCAGTCGGGTACTTTTTAAGGCTGAGGCGGTGTTTTCGAGCGAAGCAATACAACAATATTTGGGACCGCAATGTTTGAACGGGGTGTGTGCAAGAGTCTGGTGTTCGGCTGTTTAGGTTTGTTGGCGGCCTGTGGAATCCCTCGTCCGCCTGATTCTGCATTGATCCCGGCGCCTGACGGTTTAATTGAGCCTGTTTGTGTCGCTCCGCCTGCCCAGCATCCGCTGATTGGCAATTGGTATGTCGTGCGCAAGCAAAACGGGGTGGCGGGTGAGATTCAAACACTGTTGACGCTATCCGCAGATGGCAAACTTCGTCAGCAGACGCGGGTCAAGCAGGGGCGCAACATTCGCTCTGAACTACGTGAAACGGGCTGTTGGGATGCGCCAGAGGGCAAGCTCGTGGCGCGGGTGAGTCGCTCGAACGGTGAGTTGGTTGATTATCGGGATCCGGTTTATACCAACACTTACATCATTGAGCGCAATGACTCGACTCGTCTCACGTACCGTGAAGATCGGGCCAATAGTCGGTCTGAGGTCGCGCAAAAGGTGCCGGCTGGTTTTCGACTGCTTTAGGCTCTTAGCACTGCTTCATTGATTACGCACGTACTGCCTTCCCTGAGATCGCACGCACTGTCTTTCTTAGATCGCACGCACTGTCTCTCTTAGATCGCACGCCCTGACCCAGCCCCGGCGCTGGTATTTTGGCTGAGCAAAATACGCAGCTCTGGTGCTGTGTCAGTGCTGGGGTGAGGGCATGCGGTGGGTGCTGCAGTGGTGGTTCGCGGTTAGATGTTGGCTAGGCGAGCTAGCACTGTTTCTTTACCTAGTATTTCTAGAACGGCGTCTACGGCTGGGGTTTGGGCTGTGCCGGCTACGACTACGCGGAGTGGGATGGCGAGTTGGGGCATTTTCAGGGTGTGGGTGGCAAGCACGGTTTTGATCAGGGCGCTAAGGGCTTCGCGGGTCCAGGGGGTTTGGGCGGCTTGGGTCGCAAAGTCTTGAAGAGCGTTGCGGGCGGTTTCGGTGAGGTGTTGGGCGATGAGCTCGCTTGCCGCGGGTTTGAAGGGGCCGCAAAAGAGCATGGCGCCGTCGGCGAGTTGCTCGAGTGTTTCGGCGCGGTCTTTCAATAATTTGACGACGGCTGCGAGGTTGACTTGGGCGGGGTTGCCGCCGCGGGTTGTGATGCGGGGGGCAACGGCTTGTGCCAGTGCGTTGTCGTCGCTGTGCTTAATATAGTGTGCGTTGACCCAGTTGAGCTTTTTGGGATCCCACTGGGCTGCTGACTTAGACAGGTGTTGGGGGTCGAACCACTCGACGAGCTGGGCGCGCGAAAATAATTCGTCATTGCCGTGGCTCCAGCCCAGGCGGGCTAGATAATTAATCATGGCCTCGGGCAGGTAGCCGTCTCGGTCGTATTCCATCACGCTCACGGCGCCGTGGCGTTTTGAAAGTTTTTCGCCATCGGGGCCTAAGATCATTGGTACATGGCCGTATTCGGGCACGGGTGCACCGAGCGCGCGCAAAATTGTGATTTGTCTAGGGGTGTTGTTAACGTGATCGTCACCACGTAGCACGTGGGTGATGCGCATATCCCAGTCATCGACTACAACGCAAAAATTATAGGTGGGTGTGCCGTCGGGGCGGGCGATGACTAAGTCGTCGAGTTCGGTGTTCTCGAAACTAATTGGGCCTTTGACAAGGTCGACCCAGGCGGTTGCGCCGTCTTGGGGGCTTTTGAAGCGCACCACGGGTTTGCGATCGGCGGGCACTGGCGGCAAGACTTTGCCTGGTTCGGGGCGCCAGGTGCCGTCATAACGTGGTTTCGCGCCTTTGCTGCGCGCGAGTTCGCGCATGGCTTCGACTTCTTCGTTTGAGCTATAGCAATGGTAGGCAGTCCCGGCGGCCAGCATACTTGCCACCACGGCGCGGTAGCGGTCCATGTGCTGCATTTGGTAGAACGGGCCTTCATCCGGAGCCAAGCCTAGCCAATTCATGCCGTCCAGTATGGCCTGCACAGCCTCTGGGGTCGAACGCTCAAGATCGGTATCTTCAACGCGCAAAATAAACGTCCCGCCAAAATGGCGCGCAAACGCCCACGAAAATAGTGCGGTGCGTGCGCCGCCTAAATGAAGAAAACCAGTGGGCGAGGGGGCAAAACGCGTGCGTACCGAAGTTGAAGCAGAGGTCATAGGTGATCAAATAAAAATTTATAAAACATACAAAAAAGATTGAAGCCCAAAGCCCAAAGCGCTTAGCATTCAGAAGCAAACAATCAGAAGCAAACAATCAGAAGCAAACAATCAGAAGCAAACAATCAGAAGCAAATCATCCGAGCTGTGGTGCTGAAGTTAATCTGATAAAAATCTAGATCAAAACGCTTTGTAAAAACTGTGAAATATCGGCGATTTCTTCAGCGCAAACAGAGTGCGGCATTGGGTAGGTGTGCCACTGCACGTTGTAGCCAAGCTCTTGAAGCTTAGCGCGCGAAACTTCAGCGCGTTCAGGGGCGACCACTGGGTCGTAGGTGCCGTGCGCTAAAAAAATAGGTGTCTTGAGGTTCGCCGTGTGGTGTTCGGCCTGCGCCAAATCGCCCAGGGGCAAGTAGCCAGATAAGCCCATCAAGCCTGCGAGTTTAAAGGGCACTCGAATGCCGGTGTGCAAGGTCATGGCGCAGCCCTGCGAAAAACCGGCCAGCACAATATTGGCGCTTGGCACGCCGCGAGCGTTTTCGCGGGTAATCAAAGCCAAAATTGCCTGCTCAGAGGCACGAATGCCCGATTCATCTTCACGCTTAACAAGTTGTGGGGTCAAAATGTCGTACCACGACCGCATCGCCATGCCGCCGTTAATTGTTACGGGCTGAATGGTTGCGTGCGGAAACACAAAGCGCACTGCTTTGTCAGCAGGTAGCCGCAGTTCGGGCACGATGGGCGCAAAATCGTGGCCATCCGCACCTAAGCCATGCAGCCAAATGACGCTATGGGTTGGCGCGGCGCCTGTTTCGTGCTCAACGCACTCAAGCAAATTGTTGTCGGTCATGGTGCGGCGTCTGGATCCTGTAGTGTTTTAAGCGCCTGAAATAAGGCGCGGTAGTGTTTGCGCAAGGGGTCTTGCCCCGGACGCAGGTTTTCATTTGCAGCGGCTTCTTTGCGCCCCTCGCGTATCAACGTGCGTAAATGTTGGATATCCGCCTGAGGGTATTTTTGTAGGAGTACCGTCAAGGCGGCATCGTCTTTAAGCAGACGGTCACGCAGGGCTTCCAAGCGATGCATGGCTTGCGTCTGCTCGCGCGAGCCGTTTTTCCATGTGTCGAGCTGATCTCGGATCAGATCGGCTGGTGCGTCGCGCATCAATTTGCCAACAAAGTGGATTTGCCGCCTTAAGCCTTCGCGAGCTGTGGTGCGTTGCGCTAAGCGAATGGCCTCGTAAAGTCGCTCAGAGAGCGGCAATTGCTTAAGGCGTTCGGGGGAGAGCTCGACGAGCTCGCGCCCGAGGTCGACCAAGGCAAGCATTTCGCGCTTGACCTGCGATTTGCTGGGGCCGTCATAAATTGAGTCGGGCGAGTCGTCTTGGGTTTCAGGTAAATCAGTCATCATGGGGCTATCATAAAGCCTCACGCGAATGGACCCCTAATGGCTACTTCAATTTCTTTTCTTCCAATTGCCGAAAATCGCCCGATTTTCGAAGATTTAGTGACACAAGCGCTTAAACATGCCAAAAGTTTAGGTGCAAGCGATGCTGCGGCCGAGGTGTCTGAGGCCCAAGGGCTAGCAGTCTCGGTGCGTAAAGGTCAGGTTGAGACGGTCGAGCAAACGCGCGATCGCTCGATGGACATCACAGTATTTGCCGGGCAACGACGTGGCTCGGCCTCGACCTCTGACTTTTCACCGGCAGCCATGCGCCAGACGGTTGAGGCGGCCTGGCATATTGCGCGCTACACCGCAGAAGACCCGTCTGCAGGCTTGCCCGAGGCTGACTTACTGGCTAAAGATGTGAAACACACGCTGCAGTTGCATCACCCGTGGGCGGTGAGTGTGGCTCAGGCCACTGAGCTTGCCATTACTGCCGAGCGCGCGGCGCTAGATACGGATAAACGCATTACGAATACGGAAGGCGCGGGCGTTGATACGCACGAAGGCCACTTTGTGCTGGGCAATACCCGCGGTTTTTTAGATGGCTATGCGTACTCACGTCATGGCCTATCGGTGGCACCGATCGCGGGCCGCGGGCAGTCGATGCAGCGCGATTACTGGTATACCAGCGATCGCCGCGCTAATCGCCTGGCTGACCCTCAGGCCGTCGGACGTTACGCGGCCGAGCGCGCGCTGTCGCGGCTCAGTGCACGCCGCATTCCTACTGGGCATTTTCCGGTGCTCTTCGAGGCCCCTTTGGCGCTTGGTTTAGTGGGTGCTTTAACGCAGGCTGTTAGCGGCGGTTCGCTCTATCGCAAAGTCAGTTTTCTGGTGGATGCGCTCGGTCAAGAGATTTTTCCAAAGCATCTTTCGATTACTGAGGATCCTCATATCAAAGGCGCGATGGGGAGTTCGCCTTTTGACGAAGAAGGTGTGCGTACTCAGCCCCGTGATCTGGTGCGTGACGGCGTATTGCAGGGCTACTTATTGTCGACCTATACGGCACGCAAGCTTGGTATGACGACAACCGGTAATGCGGGTGGCTCGCACAACCTAGAGCTCACCTCAAGCCTAACGCGGCGTAAAGACGATTTGCCCGCCATGCTGCGCAAGATGGGTACAGGCTTGTTGGTGACCGAACTTATTGGGCAAGGCGTGAACTACCTGACGGGCGATTATTCGAGGGGGGCATTCGGTTATTGGGTAAAAGATGGCCAGATTCAGCATGCCGTGCAAGAAGTCACCATTGCAGGCAACCTGAAAGACATGTTCGCGCAAATTGTGGCCGTGGGTGCAGACACCATTACGCGGGGTAGTAAAACGACGGGCTCGATTTTGATTGAAAATATGGCGATCGCGGGTACTTAAGGCGCTGGGCGATCGCAGTTGTGCCAGAAGTCGGGCGCCCTAGGCGCTTGTTGTTGTTGAAAAATACACGGGCAAACACCTATAACGACCAGGTTTTAGTGAGAAGTCAGCGGTGTAATATCCAAGGTTCTGAGCATCTGAACCGGCTCAAATCATTTTCAGGAGACTTCGAATGCAACGTCGTTCGTTTTTAAAGAAAGCCAGCCTTGGGGCTGTTGCCGGGAGCGCCGCAGTCGCAGCCCCCGTTTTTGCGCAAGACGCGCCCACGCTGAACTGGCGCTTGGCCTCGAGCTTTCCTAAAAGCCTTGACACTCTTTTTGGCACAGCTGAGCTTTTTTCTAAGTTTGTGTCAGAAGGCACCGGTGGAAAGTTTTCGGTTCGCACGTTTGCCGCGGGTGAAATCGTGCCTCCCTTGCAAGTGCTTGATGCCGTGCAAAAAAATACGGTCGAAATGGGTCATTCAAGCGGCTATTACTACACAGGTAAAAACCCTTCTTTGGCCTTTGACACGGCGGTACCGTTTGGGCTGAATTCGCGCCAAACAAACGCTTGGATGCTCGAGGGCGACGGCATGAAGCTGATGCGCGATGTGTACAAAGAGTACAGCATCGTGAACTTTCCGCTGGGCAATACGGGTACCCAAATGGGCGGCTGGTATCGCAAAGAGATCAAAACGGTCGAGGATATCAAGGGCTTAAAAATGCGAATCGCCGGCCTCGCTGGCGAGATTATCAGCCGTTTAGGCGGTCTGCCCCAGCAGTTGCCTGGCCCCGATATTTACCCTGCGCTTGAAAAAGGCACAATCGATGCGGTCGAGTGGGTGGGCCCGTATGATGATGAAAAAATGGGTTTCGCCAAGGTTGCCAAGTATTACTACTATCCCGGTTGGTGGGAAGGTGGCGCTCAGGTGTCTTTGTATGTCAATGACGCTGAATGGGCAAAGCTGCCAAAAAGCTATCAGTCCGTCATTGATGCGGCGAGCCGTGCTTGCAATGCAACGATGCAGGCGCGCTACGACAACCTCAACGCGCAAGCGTTACGGCGTCTCTTGTCGCAAGGCACATTGCTGCGTGCGTTCCCTCGTGCAGTGATGGATGCGTGTTGGGATGTTTCGCTCAAGGTGTTCGCCGACTACTCGGCTAAAAGCCCGCAATTCAAAACCATTCACGACAACTACATGGGCTATCGTGACCAGCTCGTGCCTTGGTTTAGGCTGGCTGAGGCTTCGTACGATCAGTACGTGGGCGCAGCGCTTTCACGCCAAAAATAAGTGTTTTACTCTATGCTTTTTGCCCCGTCATCCTGATTTTGGCGGGGTTTTACGCAAAAAGGGTGCAAGCCATTTGGTCAGCACCCTTTTTTTATTGTAGAATCAAAGGCTTTCCTCCAATAACTGAGTTGGCGCACGGGCGGGTTACACGCTTTGGCAACATCTAAAACGTTATTTGAGGGCCCGTCTGGGATGGTCCCGGGCAGGTATTTTTAGGATCCAATCATGAAGACATTTGTGGCTAAGCCGCATGAAGTCCAACGTGGCTGGTTCGTGATTGACGCGAAGGGCAAAGTCCTCGGTCGTGTGGCCAGCGAAGTCGCACACCGTTTGCGCGGTAAGCACAAGCCAGAGTTCACGCCCCACGTTGATACCGGCGATTACATCGTCATTATTAACGCAGCAGATATCGTCGTAACCGGTAACAAGACGCAAGATAAAAAATACTTCCGTCATACAACGTATCCAGGTGGTATTCGCGAAACAAACTTCGCCAAACTGCAAGAGCGTTTTCCGGGTCGTGCGATTCAAAAGGCCGTCAAGGGCATGTTGCCTAAAGGCCCGCTGGGTTATGCGATGATCAAAAAGCTGAAGGTCTATGCGGGTGCAGAACATCCTCATTCGGCCCAACAGCCACAGACCCTCGAACTCAAAGGATAGGCCATGATCGGTAATTGGAATTACGGAACCGGCCGCCGCAAGACTTCGGTGGCTCGTGTCTTCATGAAAAAAGGCGCAGGCAAGATTGTTGTGAACGGCAAACCCGTTGACGAATACTTTGCCCGTGAAACTGGTCGTATGGTCGTGCGTCAACCGCTCGAACTGACTGGTCATTTAGCTTCGTTTGATTTTCATATCAATGTGCACGGTGGCGGCGAAAGCGGTCAGGCCGGCGCAGTGCGACACGGCATTACCCGTGCGCTGATTGATTATGATGCAGCGTTAAAGCCTTCACTGTCTAAAGCAGGTCTGGTGACACGCGATGCACGCGAAGTCGAACGTAAGAAAGTCGGTTTCCACAAAGCACGTCGTCGGAAACAGTTCAGCAAGCGTTGATCGAATCGCCCGAGGCTGTATCTTGGCCTCAGTGCAAAAAGACCGCGCAAGCGGTCTTTTTTTCAGTCTTTTTTGAGTATTGTCGTCAGTCTGGTCTTACGTTTGCACGCCAAGTTTGTTCGACAGGCTGCAGTTCAAAAATAAGTCACAGACGCATGGGATAATATTTACTTCATCGTGCCGCGCGTTCGGCAACTAGGTAGTCTCAGAATTAGGGATCACAGCATGGCACAAGCTTCAGCAAAACGGATCAAAGTTGGCATCGTCGGCGGTACGGGTTACACCGGTGTCGAGCTCTTGCGCATTTTGTCGCAGCATCCAAATGTCGAGCTCACCGCCATCACTTCGCGCCAAGAAGATGGTATGCCTGTCGCGAATATGTTTCCCAATCTGCGTGGGCACGTAAAGTTGGCATTTTCAGCTCCTGACAAAGCACCGTTAACAGGCTGCGATGTGGTGTTCTTTGCGACACCGCACGGTGTGGCGATGGCGCAGGCTCCCGAGTTATTGGCTGCTGGCGTTAAGCTCATTGACCTGGCCGCAGACTTTCGCTTGCAGGACATTAAAGCCTTTGAAAAATGGTACAAAATCCCGCACACCTGCCCCGAGATTCTCAAAGAGTCTGTGTACGGGGTGGTTGAGCTTAATCGTGCTTCAGTTGCCAAGGCGCGTGTTGTTGGTAACCCAGGTTGCTATCCCACCACGGTGTTGCTTGGTCTGGCGCCGCTGCTTGGCGGCAAGCCACTGATCGACACGTCAGACCTGATTGCTGACTGCAAATCAGGCGTAAGCGGTGCCGGGCGCAAAGCCGAAGTTGGTAGCCTGTTGTCCGAGGCGAGTGACAACTTTAAAGCGTATGGTGTCGCTGGCCATCGGCATCAGGCCGAAATCGACGAGCAACTGCAACGTTTGGCCGGTGGGCCCGTTGGGCTGACATTTGTGCCACACCTCGTGCCTATGATTCGTGGCATGTTCAGCACGATTTATGCTCGCATCTTGCCCGAGGCGCGTGGGGTTGATTTTCAGGCGCTTTTTGAAGCACGTTACGCCAACGAGAGTTTTGTGGATGTGATGCCCTTTGGTAGTCAGCCTGATACTCGGTCGGTACGTGCCTCAAACACCTTGCGCATTGCTTTGCAGCGCCCTGGTAACGGCGACCGGCTGATTATTTTGGTTGTGCAAGATAACCTTGTTAAAGGTGCTTCGGGTCAAGCGATCCAAAATATGAATTTGATGTTTGGTTTGCCCGAAAATACCGGCTTGAATCAAGTCGCGATTCTTCCGTAAGGGCTACGGACGCATGGCGAAAGTGGTTGGGCGTGCGCATATTTGGTGGGCGACTGCCGGATTGCTCGCCTGCGCACTGGGTGGGCTTTTAGCCGTGGTGTTGCTGCAGGGCTCAGATATCAAGGCCCAACAATTGCGACTGCGCACTGAGCGCGCTGCGTTGCTGCAAGAGCGTTCTGAGTTTCAAGCCGAGCGCGCGCAAGTCGCTTCACAATTTCATCAGGCTGAACGTGCATTGCTGACTGAGCGTGGCGCTCGCCTTGAGCTTGAAAAAATATTAGCGAGCACCCAGTCAGAGCTGGGTCGTACGCAAGATCAACTCGCGTTCTTTGAAGACCTGCTGCCCCCAGGCCCACAGGGAGCGCTCGACATTCGTGCGCTTGAGGTTCAGCAACATCCTGAAGGGCTGCAATACCGGGTTCTGTTGATGCGCAGCGGTAAAGTAACCAAGCATTTTGTTGGCGCCTTACAGTTTGTTGCGATTGGGTACTGCCATCACGCGATGGTCGCATCAGAACAGCAGATGATTTTGCAGCCGCTGTTGGCTCGGCCTCTGCTTGCAGCTGAGCAAGAGTTTGCCGCACAGCCCCTGCAATCAATGACGCAACGAACGATGCCGCACCAGGTCGAGGCCGAGCAAACTGCGGCGCAGCAGAAGGCCTTGCGGCTCGATTTTGCGCAGTTTCAGCGAGGGCAAGGTTTGTTGGCGATTCCACCGGGTTTTGCGCCAAAGTCTGTCACTGTGCGGGTGCTAGAGGGTGATATTGTCCTTGCCTCTAGAGTGGTTGCTCTATGAATTACCTAGGCACTTGCGGTATAGTTGACCAACGCACTCAAGTATCACGTCATTTAGTATCGTCCCACGGGACAGGAGTCACTCATGAGCATCACCACACAAACCGTTGATCTTCAAGCGCCCCCTACGCCGATTCTGTTTACAGACTCAGCTGCGGCAAAAGTTAAAGATTTATTGATCGAAGAGGGTAATGCAAACCTCAAGCTGCGCGTGTTTGTGCAGGGTGGTGGTTGTTCGGGTTTCCAGTACGGCTTCACTTTCGATGAAGACGTGAACGAAGACGACACAACACTTGAAAAAAATGGCGTCGCGTTGCTAGTAGACCCAATGAGTTTTCAGTATTTAGTAGGCGCTGAAATCGATTACAAAGAAGACATCGAGGGATCACAATTTGTGATTCGTAATCCAAACGCTACGACAACCTGTGGTTGCGGCTCGTCGTTTTCAGTCTAAGTAGCGTTCGTAACGTCCTTGAAAACTTAGGCAGGCCAGGTCGCGCCTAAAATGCGTGCTCCTCGCGCGCCGGTCACCGCAGGGTTACCGGCTGCGACCCCGTGTTGATGTGCCCAAGCAAGCCAAGCAAAGGCCAAGGCTTCGACATCCTGTGTGCCCACTCCAGCGCTATCCGTCGTGTCAACAGGGCAGGGCAGAGCCGCCTGCAAGGTCTGTCGCAGTGCGCTATTGTGAGCACCGCCGCCGCACAGTAAGACCTCTTGCGTATCTGGTGCATAGGTGTTGATCGCCTGCGCCGCTGTGGTTGCAGTAAAGGCACACAGCGTTGCTTGTACGTCTTGCGGCGTTAAGCTTTGCCCAGGCTCAAGCCGACCCACGCAATGTTGCAGACGCGGCGCAAGCCACTCAAGGTTGAATAGATCGCGGCCGGTTGATTTTGGCGGGGGTAATTTAAGCCAAGGTTCTGTCTCGGTTAGGCGGCGCAGCAGAGTATGGTTGACGCAGCCTTGGGCCCCCCAAGCCCCGTCAGCGTCAAAGCTTTGTTGAGTATGTCGCTGACACCAACTATCCAATAATGCGTTTGCAGGGCCCGTATCGAACCCAAGCGGGTTCGCACCAGGCCGTAAGATCGTGATGTTGGCAATGCCGCCCAGGTTCAAAATCACGCGGGTATAGTCGGTAGAAAAAATACCCGCATGAAACACTGGCACCAAGGGTGCGCCTTGACCGCCAGCGGCCACATCCCGACTTCTAAAATCGGCTACGACCGCAATGCCCGTGAGTTCGGCGAGCAAGGCGGGGGCGTTAAGTTGAATCGTATAGCCAAGGTTTGGTTGGTGTCTAACGGTTTGCCCGTGGGCACCAATTGCCGAAATTTGTGAGGCCGATAGCTTGGCTTGGTTGAGCGTTTGGGCAACTAAGTTGGCGTAAAGTGCGACCAAAGCGTTTGCCGCAAGCGAAGAGCGCGCAAGCTCATCGGGGCCGGAGGTATTTAATGCAAAGAGGGCTTCACGTAACTCGGGGCTAAAGGCACTTGCCGCACGTGCAATAACGCTAGGCTTACCTTCGGTGTCAAACTGCGCAAGTACTGCGTCAACACCATCAAGGCTGGTGCCCGACATCAGCCCAATGTAATAAGACAAGCTCACACCTTAGGCGGGCTTAGCGAACGGCGACGCTGCTGATTTCGGGAACGACCTCTTGAAACTTAGCCAACACTTGCAACTGCTGCCGATAGGGCGCAACGGCTTCTGCAAACTGAGCTCGGTGTTCGGGCTCGAGTGGAGCCCCAGCGGGCATGGCTGCCGTCGCAGTTAGCGGATCGATGGGCTTTTCAGCCACTCTAAATTCATAATGCAGGTGCGCCCCGGTTGACCAGCCGGTTGAGCCGACGTAACCAATAACCTGGCCCTGTGAGACTTTAGTGCCCACAGCAATACCCTCTGCAAAGCGACTCTGGTGCCCATAAAGAGTAGTGATTTTGCTATGGTGCTTGAGGATAATAGTGTTGCCGTAGCCAAAGTGCCAACCAACCAGTTGCACGACGCCATCTGCGGTCGCGTGAATCGGTGTGCCGGTTGGTGCCACGTAGTCAACGCCCGGATGATGTCCGGACCAGGCTTGATTGTTAGCGATCGTACGCAGCCCAAAAGTTGAGCTGACGCGCGAAAACTTGATTGAGTTGCGCAGGAAGGCGCCGCGCAAGCTCTCGCCTTCGAGGTCGTAATAGCTACCTGTTTTGCCGTCTTGGCTGAACCAAACTGCCGTCGAGGCTTTGCCTTTGTTGACAAACTCAACCGCTAACACGCGCCCTGGACCTGCTGGACGGCCTTCGAACGTACGATTTTCGTAGACAACGCGAAATTGGTCACCGCGGTGAATGCCGCGAAAGAAGTCAATCTTGCTGCCAAGTACTTCGGCCATTTGCATGGTGATGCCGTCAGGAATACCTGCCGCGTCGGTTGTTGCAAATAAAGAGCGCTCGATGGTTCCAACGGCAACTTCAATATGGACTTCGCTAGGGAGTTCGAGTTCTTGGGAATTAAAGCCGTCGGCTGTTGCGTTGATTTGTAACAGTTTGACTGTGGGTTGGCCGGTTGCGTCGCTAGTAGGGGTATGAAAATAGCGAACCCACTGAAGTTGACCATTGTGATCGGTTGCAGCTTGCACCGAGCGACCTGGTACGAGCTTGCTAGCAAAGCGAACTTTGGCTTCTTTGGCTAAATAGGATGACAGGCTTGTATCGCCGATATCGAGGCGCTTTAGGATGGTTGCGATTGTGTCGCCAGAGCGAATGCGCGTTTCGGTGACGTAGGGTGTGTTCGGCGCCGTTGCAGTGTGCTCGGCAGGTGTTGGATCTGCCTCAAGAGGAAATGGCAGAACATTTTGAACCAGGCTTTGCTCGGGAGGGATGGGCTCTGCGGGCGCCGGTTGCACCATGCCAAGGGCAGCTGCACCAATGCACAAGAGCAAGACCGCACTTAATAATAGGCTGCGCAGCAGGCGCGAACCGGCAGACGGCTGGCTTGCCGTGCCGCGTTCGTTGATGGCGCCTGCCCCTGCAGTGGCTAGGTCGTTGTGTTGAGTCATTAAGCGATAATCCTGTTTAACTGGGTAGTGCACGCAACCCCTCGCGATTACACTTGGGGGCGCTTAGCGCATTGCGTAGGGTTTGCGTATGATGTTAGGCAAAGCCCTTGCAAGAAAACAACAATGTTAGCCCATTTTGTACTGCTAAGTCTTTTTTTTATTATTTTTATTACACATAGTGGCTTTTTTCTGATATGTCAACGCAAAAATATACGATCACGCAAGACACCGAAGCTCACCTGCGTGTCGCTCTGCGCGGCTGCGACGAGCTCTTGGTTCAGGCCGAATTTGCTCAAAAGCTGGCTCGTAGTCAGGCGACTGGGGTTCCGCTCAGAATTAAGCTAGGCTTAGACCCGACGGCGCCGGATATTCACCTTGGCCACACTGTCGTATTGAACAAAATGCGCCAATTGCAAGATTTGGGGCATACCGTCATTTTTTTGATTGGCGACTTCACCTCAATGATCGGCGACCCCTCAGGTCGCAACACCACGCGCCCTCCGCTGACGCGCGAGCAAATCGCTGAAAACGCTAAAACTTACTATGCTCAGGCAAGCTTAGTCCTTGATCCCGCAAAGACTGAGATTCGCTACAACTCTGAGTGGTGCGACCCCTTGGGCGCACGCGGCATTATTCAACTTGCCTCACGCTATACCGTGGCTCGCATGATGGAGCGCGATGACTTTACCAAGCGTTTTAAAGGCGGGGTTCCAATCTCAGTGCACGAGTTTTTATACCCCTTAATGCAGGGCTACGATTCGGTCGCGTTGAAATCCGACCTTGAACTAGGTGGTACAGACCAAAAATTCAATCTGCTGGTAGGGCGTGAGCTGCAAAAAGAGTACGGTCAAGAGCCACAGTGTATTTTGACGATGCCTTTGCTAGAGGGGACTGACGGCGTCGAGAAGATGTCTAAGTCCAAAAACAATTACATCGGGATTGGTGAGGCGCCCGACTCGATGTTTGGCAAACTCATGTCGATTTCTGACACCTTGATGTGGCGCTATTTTGAGTTACTGTCTTTTGATAGCCTTGAAGACATCGCGAAGTTGCGTGCCGAAACCGAAGCCGGGCGTAATCCTCGCGACGCTAAAGTGCAACTGGCGCAAGAGATCATCACGCGGTTTCATTCAAAACAAGCCGCGCAAGACGCCTTGAGCAATTTTGAAGCCCGTTTTCGCGATGGAGCCGTGCCCGAGAACATGCCCGAGGTAACGTTGCCCGGTGCTCCGCTGGGGGTGTTGAAGGTGCTCCGCGAGGCCGGCCTGGTTGCCTCAGGGGCCGAAGCGCAGCGTAACGTTGAGCAGGGCGGCGTCAAAATTGACAGCGTTAAAGTCGAAGACAAAGGGTTGCAACTGCCCGCAGGTACTTATGTGATTCAGGTGGGTAAGCGCAAGTTCGCACGTGTCACCTTAGCTTAAGGCGAGGCACCGCTAGGCGCAGTACACTATAGCCAACCAATTTTGCAGGCTCGCCAGGAACCTCTATGTTTGACCGTAAATTGACCCTTGATCGCGTTGACCCAGCCGTTTGGGCTGCTATCCAGCAAGAAGACACCCGCCAAGAACAGCACATTGAGCTGATCGCGTCTGAAAACTACGCTAGCCCAGCAGTGATGCAGGCTCAGGGTACGCAGATGACGAACAAGTACGCAGAGGGCTATCCTGGCAAGCGTTATTACGGTGGTTGTGAGTACGTCGATATCGTCGAGCAATTGGCGATTGATCGCTTAAAGGCCTTGTTTGGCGCCGAAGCGGCTAACGTGCAACCGAACTCGGGTTCGCAGGCCAACCAGGCCGTTTACCTCGCATGCCTCAAGCCGGGCGATTCAGTCTTGGGCATGAGCCTAGCCGAAGGTGGTCACTTAACGCACGGTGCAAGTGTCAATGCCTCGGGCAAACTGTACAACTTTCATCAGTATGGTTTAGATGCAAACGAAGTCCTTGATTACGCAAAGGTTGAGCAACTGGCAAAAGAGCACAAGCCAAAACTGATCGTAGCCGGTGCCTCAGCCTATTCACTGCGTATGGATTTTGAGCGCTTAGCGCGCATCGCTAAAGATAACGGTGCGTTGTTACTGGTTGATATCGCGCATTATTCAGGCTTGGTGGCCGGTGGCGCTTATCCTAACCCTGTGCCACATGCTGATTTTGTGACTTCAACGACGCACAAGTCATTGCGTGGCCCACGTGGCGGCGTCATTATGATGAAAGCCGAACACGAAAAAGCGATTAACTCGGCGATTTTCCCCGGTATTCAGGGTGGCCCTCTGATGCATGTGATCGCAGCCAAAGCGGTGGCGTTTCACGAGGCTTCGACCCCTGAGTTTAAAACCTACGCTGCACAGGTTGTTAAAAATGCGCAAGTGTTGGCGCAAACTTTAGTCAAGCGTGGTTTGCGCATCGTCTCAGGCCATACTGAAAGCCATGTGATGCTGGTTGATTTGCGCGCCAAGGGTGTGAACGGTAAAGAGACCGAGGCCGTTTTAGGTCAAGCTCACATTACTGTGAACAAAAATGCGATCCCTAACGACCCAGAAAAACCTTTTGTCACCAGCGGCATTCGCTTAGGTACACCAGCAATGACGACGCGTGGCTTTAAAGAGGCCGAGGCCGAACTCACCGGTCATTTGATTGCTGATGTGCTTGATAATCCGCGGGATGCAGCCAATGTCGCAGCCGTGCGTGCACGGGTCAATGCGTTGACGGCGAACTTCCCGGTTTATCGATAATCAAGGGCCCTGATGAAGTGTCCCTTTTGCGGGCATCCTGATACGCAAGTGGTTGACTCGCGCGGGGCTGACGAGGGCGATTTTATTCGCCGTCGCAGGCGCTGCGTTGAATGCGATCGGCGCTTTACCACTTACGAACGCCCCGAGCTTTCGATGCCTTCTGTGGTGAAACGTAATGGTAGTCGGCACGATTATGAGGCCAGCAAATTACGTGCGAGCTTATCGCTTGCGTTGCGCAAACGCCCCGTTAGTACCGAAGACGTTGATGCGGTTGTTATGCGCATAGAAGATAAGTTACTGACCAGTGGCGAGCGCGAAGTATCTACTGAATTTTTGGGCGAGCTCGTGATGGCCGAACTTAAAAAGCTTGATAAAGTGGCCTACGTGCGCTTCGCTTCAGTTTATAAAAGCTTTGAAGATATTGGCGAATTCGTTGAGGCGATTCGAGAGATGCAGGGTCCACCATTGCGGCGTAAGACATGACCCAGCCTTTTGTGCGCGGCCTTGATACGCGCAATCCTGATCAAGATGTTTTTTTTATGCGGCAGGCGCTTGCGTTGGCCGAGGGTGCGTTGTACGTGCCTTCGCCTAATCCGCGAGTAGGTTGTTTGATCGTACGTGATGGACAAGTGTTGGGCCAAGGTGCGACGCAAGTTGTCGGCAGCCACCACGCAGAGATCATGGCGTTAAATGACATGAAGGCCAAGGGACTGAACGCTCAAGGTGCAACGGTCTATGTCACGCTTGAGCCGTGTAGTCATCATGGCCGTACGCCGCCTTGCGTCGATGCGTTAATCGCGGCGGGGCCAAAGCGTGTGGTGTTTGCGCACTTTGATCCTAACCCGAGTGTTGCAGGCCGAGGTATGCGAGCCTTGCGCGAAGCAGGCATTGAAGTCAATGTGGGCGTATGTGCAGATTTGGCGCTTGAGCTGAACCCAGGCTTTGTTTCGCGCATGACGCGTGGTATGCCTTATGTCTGGATGAAAGCGGCTGTATCCATTGACGGACGCACGGCCTTAAACAATGGCGTCTCGCAATGGATCACGGGCCCCGAGGCGCGTGCCGATGGACACCATTGGCGTGCACGCAGTTGCGTGGTGTTAACCGGCATTGGCACTGTGCGCGCTGATAATCCAAAAATGAATGTGCGGCATGTGGTGACGCCACGGCAGCCTAAGCGCGCGGTCATTGACCCTGGCTTTGAAATTGCTGAAGATGCGGCCGTGTTGGCAGGCGGCGACGCTTTTGTGTTTGTGGGTGATAGCAACCCCGACAAAGCAGCGCGCTTAGCCGCGCGGGGTGTCCAAGTGGTGTGTGTACCAGAAGCTGCGGCACCGCCAGCGGGTCAGGCGCGCCGTCGCATTGATATGCGTGCGATGATGCAATGGTTGGCCGAGCAAGGGCATAACGAAATTCATTGTGAAGCGGGCTCGGGCTTAAACGGTGCTTTGCTTGATGCCGGCTGTGTCGATGAACTGCTGGTATACATGGCACCGATGCTGCTCGGCGAAGGTAAAAGCATGGCGCAGTTGCCAGTGCTCACGCAACTTGAAGGCGCCAAGCGCTTTGAGTTTACTGAGGTCAAGCAACTGGGCTCAGATATTAGAGTACGCGCGCGCCTGCCTGAGCGGTGGCGTGAATTGATGCAAAGTATTCACTTAATTGAAAGCAACACGGGTAAGGTGCAATAGATGTTTACCGGAATCGTCGCAGCCGTTGGTCAGATTCAAAGTATCGAACCCTTTGCGGGCGACAAAGCTGATACGGGCGTACACATCAAGATTCACGCTGGTGGGTTAGATTTAGCCGACGTGGGTTTGGGTGATTCAATCGCGATTCAAGGCGCTTGCATGACCGTGGTGTCAAAAGATGCTGTGGGGTTTTCGGTGGATGTCTCACGCGAAAGCCTGCGACTGACCATGGGCCTTGATGCCCTAGGCCCTGTGAACCTAGAAAAATCCTTGCGCATCGGCGATCAGATCGGCGGGCATTTGGTGTCGGGCCACGTTGATGGCTTGGGCGAGGTCGTTAAATTTGAGCCTGTTGGTGAATCGTGGGAGCTTGTCGTGCAAGCCCCCGCTACGCTTGCAGCTTTTTTGGCTTATAAGGGATCAATCACCGTCAATGGCGTGAGCCTGACCGTGAACCGTGTTGAAGATGTGGCAGGTGGCACACGCTTTAGTATCAATTTGATCCCGCACACGATTGCCGTGACCACCTTGCAATATCTAAAGGTTGGTCAACGTGTCAATCTTGAGGTAGATACCATCGCGCGCTATGTGCAACGGATGTTGTCGTTGCCGAAGTAGTTTTAAAACCACAGCCGCACAAGCACCAAGATCAGTCCGCCCACGCAAAGCACGGGCAGAGGGTTGATCGTTCTAAAGCGCCAAAAGACCCCCGCTGATGCGGCAGCGATTAACCACGGCGTGACTCCCCCCGACGTCGAGCGCAAGATGATCATTGCGCTGGTGAGTAACAGCCCCGAGGCCAGGGGGGCGAGGGCGTTTTGCACGATGGCTGTCCAGGGCTTGTCATGACTTTTGTGCCAAGCACGCGTCACAAAATACGCCAAGATGGTTGACGGCCCAAATAATGCAAGCGAAGCGACCAACGCACCTTGCCAGCCACTGACCTGCCAGCCAATCAAGGTAGCCAACAAGGCGCCCGGGCCAGGTGCCGCACGCGAAATTGCAAACAAGTCGATAAATTGTGCGTGGGTTAGCCAATGGTAAATATCGACGGCCTGCAGATGCATGTCACCCACGACACTTTGCCCGCCGCCCACCGAGATCAGCGACAGCGGAGCAAAGACAACAAACAAATCCAGATAAATGTTTGAGGTTTTCATCAGACACGCGGCTTTGTCGATTTAGGGCTGATACGCCGTTGATGGATATTGGCAAATACAAGTCCAACAAGCGCCAAACCCAAAATGACGGGAACAAGCGGCAGCTTCAATAAAAACAGGGCGATGAACACTGACACACTGAGCGCCAGCGGCCATAGCCCCAAGCGATAAGAGCGCTTAAGCCCTCGCATACCAACCGAGGCCGTGAGCCCCATTGCGCTCGCTGCCAAGCCCTCAAGAAAATCGTGAATCCAGGCGATCGATCCCAAATCAAGCAATACAATGCTCAGGAGTACCGCCAAGATCATTGGTGGCACCAGCAAGGCCATCACGGATACCAAGCCGCCCAAACCGCCACGCAGTTTTTGGCCAATGTGCAAAGCCAGGTTGGCCACATTGGGGCCGGGCAAGATCTGGCTGATTGTCAGTGCACTCATGAATTCGTCTTCAGTCAAAAAGTGATAACGATCCACAAAATCACGATACATCCAGCCCGAAATACCCCCACCAAAACTGGTTGCGCCGATTTTGGCAAACAGAATAAAAAGCAGCCCGAGGGTTGGGGCTGGCTTTGGCGAGGACGGGGGCGTTGGGGTGAGCGTGCTGGCTGACATGGCCGATAGTATAGGCATCGGCGGCCTTAATTGCAGGGGTAGCGAACAGCCCGGGCAGCATACCTGCCTCTGTTAGAATGCGGGGCTTGTTACAGCGGACAGGTGGCCGAGCGGTTGAAGGCGCACGCCTGGAAAGCGTGTATACGTTCATAGCGTATCGGGGGTTCGAATCCCCCTCTGTCCGCCAAGAAGCAATATTCACGAAGTAAATTGCATAATCATTCTAAATTTTGGCTCGATCGTGCTAAAATTTGGCTATGTCATTAAAAGACGCAGTTTTCACAGATAGCCAAGCCAAAGTTTATCTTTGGATTTATGGTCAACCCGAACGGTCTTATCATCTGAGCGAATTGCGCCGCCTAACGGGTTTGGGTAGTGCGTCTCTTCAGCGAGAGATCAACAGGCTAGTGGTCGCCGGTCTCGCAAACTCAACGTTGCAAGGCAATCAACGACAAATATCTGCCAATCGTCAAAGTCCCTTATTCAAAGAGTTAAGCGACTTGACACGTAAAGTCATGGGCGCTGCCGCGCTACTTACAGAAGCCTTGCTACCAATAGAACAAAAAATCGAAGTCGCCTTTCTTTATGGCTCTTTCGCAAAGCAATCAGATACTGCTGAAAGCGACATTGATATCATGATGATCGGCAGCGATTTAACGCTCGGTGAAATCCTAGAGCAATTATTACCAGTAGAAGAAATGCTTTGCCGTAAAGTTAACCCCACCTGTTATACGGTTGACGAATTCAAAAAAAGGTTAAGCGATACAGACTCCTTTGTGAACAAAGTGCTGAGCCAACCCATTATTCAACTCTTTGGAAATATGGATGACTTTAGAAGCGCTCAGTAATCTTGCCAAAATCGGCAAGATAAAAGCTGAACCGATGAATCGCGCGGAAATTGACCGCATGTTAGTGATGGCGCGCAAGCGTTTTGCAGACTCCGGCTATACGCAAGTATCTCAAGAAGGTCGCTTCACTAGTGTCTATAACGCAATACATGGGGCCGCACTAGCAGCACTTCGATGGCACGGCTATCGCAGTGAAAACCGCTACATTGTTTTTCAGTCTCTTGGCCACACGCTAGCGTGGCCAGCCAGTCAGTGGCGAGTGCTCGACGCTGCACATCAAAAACGCAATTTGGCTGAATATGAAGGTTTTCTTGAAATCGAAGAGTCAGCAATTGTTGAGCTGAGGCTACTTGCAGAAAAATTGTTTGCCGATGTAGATCGACTAATCGGAGCTGGTAAAGATACGAACATAGCCTAAGGATGTTGCTCAAGAGTGAGAGTGGTTAGTATTCCTCTCGCAGACGAAAAGCAAAAACCGTAGACCATAGCACCTCAGGCGGTTTGTGATGTAGTCAGTCCTGCTCCGCCAAAATTAGTATTCACAAACTCATCTACGCAATCAGGCTCTACAGGTTCAGTGGTTGTTGACCCAGTTTTCTACAACCAAGCCAGCGTAGTTCACAAAATTTGCTTCGTTGTTGGTGACTAGCGTCACGTCAAGAGCAACGGCATGTGAGGCGATGAGCTTATCGAGCGCATCACGGTTGCGCTCTTTGTACGCGGCACGAATCGGTCCGTAGGCTTTGGCCGCCTGAGCTTCAAAGGGCGCCACCAATATGTCTTCGAGCAAACTGTCGAGCGCCGAGCGGTTGGCTACTTGCGCTGCGGCACCGGTGCAAGCGATGCCGAACTCAAGCTCTGCCAAGGTTACAGCGGATATGACAACGTCACCTACGAAGCAGGCAGCAAAGCGCTCCCTGACCTCGGGTGGCTGATGCTTCATGAGGTAGATGCAGATGTTGGTGTCGAGCATGTACTTTGGGCTCATAACGCCTCACGCTCGCCTTCAATGTTTTCGCCGCGCCCGTGAGCCATGAAGTCAGGTGAAAACTTCGCAAGTTTTCCTAACACATCGCCCATGCGCCGTTGGGCTGGGCGAATACGTAACTCGTCACCTTGCCGCTCGATTACAAGCTCTATATCCCACGAGTTGTAGGCAAGTTCTGCAGGAATGCGAACGGCTTGTGAATTGCCGTTCTTGAATAGTTTGGTGTTGGCCATAGTGAGTCTCGTTGGATGTACGTGTACATCTTAACGTAAAATAAGCTCAATGTACATACGTGGATGTACGTGAGACAGGACAGTTATCATTCTATACAGCTTTGGTCGAGCATTTTGCGAGAGTATCGGTTGCCGGCGATACCCTGACAGCTATTTCGCATCCCTCACGCAGACTAAAAGCAAAAACAAAAATATGCGATTCAAATTATCTTGAAGTATCATGCTATTTCATGATCTATCAAGATGAGGTGCTTTCATGGCAACTGCTGCACGCGAAAAGTTTTCTTCTCAGGCATCGCCTGACGTGTTGACCGCATTACGTCAAATTGCTGAGGAGCAAGGCCGGCAATTTCAGGCTGTGCTCGATGAGGCTCTGCGTGATTACATCGACCGCCAGCAAAAGACCCGACCCCGCCGCCACGTGATGGCGTCGTTTGCCTCTAGTCTTGATGAGTTTGATCATTTGTACCGCGAACTCGCGAAATAAGCTGTGGTTCGCGATTATCTCACTGTGGCCGATGTGCTCGGCATACACACGGTATTAATGCGAAGGTATGGCGGCGAGGGTGGTGTTCGTGACCCAGGCGCCCTCGAAGCAGCCCTGTTTCGACCACAAACGGGTTACTACGACGATATCATCGCTGAGGCTGCAGCATCGCTAGAAAGCCTTGCTATTCATCACCCCTTTGTCGATGGCAACAAGCGTATCGCTTTTGCGGCCGCCGACGTGTTTCTGCGTATCAACGGCTGGTGCTTAAAGAGACCGCCAATGGTCATCCACGTAGAGATCCTGCAGATGTTCGAGGCTGGCACGTTTGATATCGCCCATCTTGAACCGTGGCTGCGAGGGTTTGCCGTCGCTCAAGAGTCATGACGGTTAGCATCTCTCCCGCAGACCAAAAGCAAAAAACCTGTGATTTCAGCACCTCAGGCGGTTTGTGATGTTGTCAGTGCTGCGGCGCCAAGTGGTCAATACAAGTTAAGCACCTTCGGGTGCTTTTTCTTTTGGCTACGATTGTGGGTGCTTGTGCTGGTGATGCGCCTGTTGTGCAAATGGATACTTTTATGTTACCATTAACCATGGCCTTTCAAGTACTCGAACTATTGCTCGATGACGGACTCAGCCCGTACGCGCAATGGTTCGACGGGTTGGCACCCGATATTGCCGCTAAAGTTGCTACTGCGAAGTACCGGATGCAACAAGGAAATCTGTCCAGTGTTGAGTGGTTTCGTGGCATTGGCGAATACAAAATTAATTACGGTGCGGGCTGGCGGATTTATCTAGCAAAGGACGGTATCGAGATCATTATGCTCTTGGGCGGCGGTTCCAAAAACGGACAGCAACGAGACATTGATCAAGCCGTTGAATTGTGGAAAGAATACAAGCGGGCAAAAGCAAATTTACTCAAAAAAACTCAATCAGTTGTAGCGAAAGGCACACGCAAGGGGTAATAAATATGGCACTGACCAGAGACTTTAAAGAAACGGTTTTAGCACGCGTCGAGCGCGAACCTGAGTTTGCCTGTGCTATGTTGAACGAGGCAATCATGCTTTTTCTGAATGGTGAGCCCGAGACCGCAAAGCTTATCTTGCGCGATCTTGTCAACGCGACGATGGGGTTTGAGGGTTTGGCGATCTCCGTTGAGAAACCAGCAAAAAGTGTTCATCGGATGCTGTCCTCATCAGGCAACCCGACCATGACAAACTTGGCTGCAATTTTTTCTGCTCTTAAGTCTACGATGAAAGTAGATATACACGCTCACTGCGTCAGCGTTGCTTGAGCGGTTAGTATCCCTCCCGCAGATCAAAAGCTAAAAGCCTAAGATTTCAGCACCTCAGGCGGTTTGTGAAGTTGTCAGTGCTGCCTCAACGCATATGAAGTGTTCTCGGGCTCTACCCCGTTACTGATGAAGAGCCGAAGTGCTATGCATCGTGATTATTGCACTGAGTTTTTGGCCTCTGCCATTTCTTTTTCACTACGCACTGTCAATATCCCCATCTGGCTTGTCCGATAAACTGGCACAACGATTTCAGGGCCTTGAGGTGTGTCTAAATGTGCGATGTGTCTGATTTCTGTACCTCTGACAGGCAATTCGAAAATAGTCCAAGATTTATTAGCGGGATCGTATTTAACCAAGCGGTCATTCGTCCATAAATTTGCCCATACATTGTGCTGGTTATCGATTGTTGCGTGATAACCCTGCATGGTTTTTTCTGGGAATGGAATGGTTTCTACTTGCTTTGTTTTTGTATCGATGCGGGCAAGCGATGAGCCCCAAGAGTTACCCACCCAGAGGACATCGCCATTCTTATCCGTTCCCATCCGACGCGGACCTGCCGACCAGGGCATAGGCGCGTTAAATCCCAGATCACTCATTGATTCGTAAAATTTACGATCTGTCTCAGGGATGGGGGGCGTTTCCACATCCGCTATTTTGATCGGAGTGACTTTGCCGCTTGTCACATCTGCATGATAGACCGTATCCATCGCCATTTGCGCCCACCAACCATTTCCATCACGATCAGCGGCGACGCCATATGTTTGCCCTGAACCTTTAGGGTTTGGATCAGGGATCGTCGATTTGTATTCTGTAAATTTCTCTGTTGTGGGATCAAACCGTACGACGCCTTGTGGTGTTGAGGCCCATACCATCCCTTTGCTATCTACGTCGACTGTCACTGCACCGCCAACAGGTGCCATGCTTTCAGGGGTTTGATAAACGGTAATCTTGTCTGTTTTGGTATCAAGTTTTCCAAGCGCGCGGCGCCCCGGGTTGATATCAAACCATAGGTTGCCAGTCGCATCACGCGCTAAACCGTGCGATCCTGCAGCCATGCCATTTTTTGCTTCTGTTTTAATAAAACTCACCGCACCTGACTTCCTATCGACCTTGCCAATCGATACCTCTCGATTAGCTGTAATGGAGGTGAAATAGATCGTGCCATCAAGACCTAATGCGCCATCATGAGGTAACTCACCGATCTTAGAGGTTGTACCTAAGGCCCAGTTGGTGCCATCATTTGGGTTGTACTTTGTACCGATCCCAGAGTCTGCATTGATTGGCAGGTCATACAGTGTCCACACTGCGCGCGCGGACTCGCCCGTCGGTCTGGGTCGTTCCGTAACTTTCATGGAAGATGCGCCCGGGCCTCGCGCGTCAGCGAGGTACTGCGCAAATTCTTTTTGATGACGCTCAATCATCTGGTTCGATTTATCTTGCGAGCCGGGATAGACACCTGACACAGGTACCGTTTTCATCAAATTGATAATCTTATTCCAGCCTGCTGCATCAAATTTGAATTGCAGCAGATAGGAGGGCGAGTGACAGCCCGCACAATTATTCATGAAAAGACTTTTCATACGTGCATCATGCACCGACTCGCCTGGTAACGCCGCCATCATCATCTCACTTGGAAGTTGACGATATCGAGTTTCGGTGTCTGAGATTGCTGCGAGCTTTAAATCTTGCGTATTATTTTTTGAGGTATTAAGACTGCCATCTGCTCGATTAAATCCGAGAGCTTGTGCCCAGACTTTATAGGATCCCTCTTGCATGGCAGGAAAATAAAACTTGCCCGATTGATCGGTATAGACGCTGACTGTTTTGGTCGAGCCATCCAGTTTGGCTGAGACTGTTACGCCTTCCAGCGTTTTACCGTCCTCTGTGGTGATGGTGCCGTGCAGGACTTTATCTGCAGCAAAGCTTTGTGCACCAAATACTAGGCCGACGAATAAAGCGATGCGCGCTGCGTAATGATGAGTCATATTATTTCCCCTTTGGCAGTGAGGTCTCAACCGCTTGTGCGGGCACAGGTATTGTTCTGATATAGCTAATGATCGCATCGACCTCAGCAGGTTTTAAATAGTGCTGAAAGCCTGGCATGTGTTCGGCTCCGTTATTGATAAAGACGCGCATCACCTCATCGTTACCTGCGGCTGAGCTCTTGTTGAGCATCGGCCCATAGGTTTTGGCGCCCATACTGGCTTGCAAATGACATACTCCGCAGGCCTGCGCAAATAAGCGCTGACCTGTCTGCTGTGTGCTATTCAGAGTGGAGGATTCGGCTTGTGCCAAACCTGCTTGGCTCAGGACTAAACCGGCTAAAGTGAGCGTGACAAAGGTGATTTTCAATTTTGTCTCTTATGTGAAGGATATTTATAAAAATCATTTTCACTTTGAAATTTCTCTACGTCGAGAACTTTTATATACGGGTTTACGCTTGGTTTTATGCGGTCGGCGTAAAAATAGAAGCGTAATTTACAGACCTTTTTATATGCACGCCTTTATCGACGTTGGCTCAGCACAGTCGCGCAGGGCAGTCGCCTCTGAATCTGGAAAAGTTCATAAGTTATCTCTGCGCCCCTCGTTAAACAAGTCGCACGTTCAGTAAAAGACGTGTGAAGCGCCAGATTATTTTTTTGCGTTCTCTCGCGCTTGCATCTGCAATACGTCTGACTCGCGATTTTTTAACGACTGTGCCTGTTGAAGTTCGCCTTTAGCGTCGTAGGTATTGTCGTCTTCAGCATTTGATAAGCCTCGAGCAGGGCGGCTTATTAGTTTTGCGTCACGCTCGCGAAGCGATGACACGAATTCCCTGATTTGGCTCTGTTCTCGCTGAGTTTGTCCGGAAAGATCACTCAAAAGCTGAGTCAACATATTGTTCGGCTTAGTGATCCGTATAACTCTGCCGTTGTCAGTTTGAATCACAACGGCACGCTTATTTTCGAGCCGTGCCTGAAACAAGATCTCTTCGGCCTGGTCCGCCGTTTCGATATTTCTATTACTGTCAATTTTTAATGACACGTTGCCCTCGTCGTTGCATCATTACGTTGTGAAAATAAAGAATAACAAAGAGACGAAAATCACTCAAATAAAAATCATCGCGCAATGATCTTAATTTTTTTCGTTTGATCGCCGATTTAGGCGGTGTTTCGGCACTGACGGTTGCTTTCTTGATCCCAGTGTTTGGTACCTTATAGGGTGTTTGACTGTTGGGCGAGCCAGTGACGTGGGCAACAATTCGGGCAGGCCTGATAGAGCTCTCGCCATACATAGTCGCGGGCTTGGTTCGTTGGCGAAGTCTCGAAAGCGCGTTAACCTCTCTGTGTGCTAAAACTTGAAAAATATTGCAACAGCTAATTGGTTAAAGAGAATGTTGACGTCGAAGACTGGGGCTCGCGTGTTAAGTGATGAATTGACCGATCAAGTGTCGCCTAAGGTGTGTAAAAAACAAGGCACTAGAAGCTGGTTGCACACCATCCCTCGAATCCTCATTCAATTGTTAGGCCTCGGGATCCTGGGATTTCAGGGCAGTGCGTGGGGCGCTTGTGCGGGCGACACCTCAGTGACCACGGCATTGGTTGCGACACAAACAAACAATACATGGTTGTGTAGTTACTCGATCACCAATACCGGTTCTATTTCGCTCAATAGCGCTGGCAGCTGGGGTTTCATCAACCTCGGAAACATTGATGCGTTTACCAACAATGGAACGATATCTAGCAGTAATGCAACCAATACTTACGGCCTGAATAATGGCGATGGGTTCACTATCAGCAGTCTGGTGAATACCGGAACAATTTCTTCGGGTAATGTGGGCTTACGCAATGGAGGTAACAGCACGATTACGTTACTGAATAACTCAGGAACCATCAGTGGCACGAATAAGGGTATTGGTAACACTTCAGGGACCCTCATCACGTTACTAAATAGCGGCACGATTTCCTCCAGTGCTGGAGCAGGTGTTTACATCCAAACAGCTAGTGGTGTGGCCTCGGTAGGTACCATCACCAATACAGGTAGCATCGTTGGTGCAGTCGCCGGTATCAACAACGTCAACGCCACCCTTGGCACCTTGAATAACAAGCAAGGCGCTGGTAACGCGAATGGCGCGTTGACCTACACGGGTGTTTTGCCAACCAACTACAACATCATCATCGCCGGCACGTCGACCTACGGCAAGCTCGCTGCGACGGCAGTGACAGGTTCGACAAACTTTGGCATCTCGACTTTATCGACGACCGATAGTTCAATCCTCAATTCAACGCTCAGCGGTGTATTAAGTGGCGTGACCCCTGCACAGCTTGGTTTTGGTGATGCCACAACGTATTACAGTACCTCGAACGACTACTGGTACACACTGACTCAGACGGATACGGTCAATAATGTTTGGAGTTTGACGGTAACTTGTTACGGTAGCGGTTGCGGGACAACGATTGGCTCAGGTATGACAGTCGGCTTGGCTAGTCTGAGCCCTAGCAGTCGGCCTGTTTTTGCGGGTGGCACGTTGTCGCTGCTGAATGGTGAGCGGTCAAGCTTGGCCTTCGGCGTATTGAGTGCGGGTGGCACGATTACGGCGCCCACGGCTGGTTCGGCAACTCTCTCTGGGGTGTTCTCCGGTGTGGGTGGCTTAACGTTTAACGGCACGGGTACGACGATCTTTACGGGTGCGAATACCTACAGCGGTGGCACAACCGTCGCCAGTGGTACCTTAGCGGTCGCGGGTTCATCGCCCACTGGCACGGGGGCTGTCTATGTTGCGTCTGCAGGTACCTTAATAGGCACAGGCACGATTGGTGGCAACCTAACCGTTGCGGGCACACTCAAGCCCGGTAACTCGCCAGGTTATTTAGTGGCTTCAAGCAACGTATCAATGAGCGCGGGCTCAACTTATCAGCAAGATA
>CALFXX010000133.1 GCA_937952975.1 uncultured Alcaligenaceae bacterium | reverse complement strand
CCTGGCTGGAAAGCCCTCTTTGAAGAGTTTCCAACCCAGGTGATGTTGGGCTCTGACACCTGCTGCGGTTTAGAAGCGCGCTACGACGAAATCATTCGAGAACAGCGCGAGCAACTGCTCGCATACTTAACACCTGCGACGCTCGAACAAGTTGCGTATAAAAACGCTGTGCGCGTCTTCAAGCTTGAGATGCCTCAACGCTAAAAATACACTTTACTAACACGCTCAAGAAATATCGTAAGATAGTTTCATGAGCAAACCTAATATTTCAGAGCACGACGGCGTTAGAAACCTGCACTTTGGCACGCAGGTGATTCAAGGTGCGATGCGGCTTGATGACTCGCTTGCCCTTGAGTTTGAATACATTCAGCAAATGATGCTCTGGACGTTGTTTTTCGACGCGCCAGCGCATATTGTTCAGCTAGGTTTAGGTGCTGGGGCGCTTACAAAATTTTGCCATCATCACTACCCTGCCGCGCGCACGACAGCCATCGAGCTAGATCCTACAGTGATCGCGCAGTGCCAAACTCATTTTGCGCTACCACCAAATGATCAACGACTGTCGGTGTTCGCCATGGATGCCTGGGATTACGTCAACGATCCGTCAAATCATTCGTCTTGCGATGTACTGCAGGTTGATTTGTACGACGCTCAAGCCATTGAGCCCACACTTAATTCACCCGAGTTCTATGCGGCCTGCGCTGATTGCCTAACGATTCATGGCATCATGACCGTCAATATTTTTTGTGATCGAGAAAATCACAGTCACAACATAGAGGCGATTGAACAATCGTTTAGTGCAGTCGCATGGTTGCCCGAGGTTCACGATAGCAACATCGTTGCTGTGGCCTTCAAGCAGGCACCCTCAATCGATTTCGAGCAACTGTACCTCCGTGCTAAAAAGATTGAACACCAACTTGATTTACCGGCCACAACTTGGGTCGACGGCTTGATGCATTGGATGCGAGGCTAGCGCAAACAAGTCAGCACAACCAATATGCGCGATAAAAAATCGCTATTGCGTTTCAGCTCCAGACACTTTGATAACCTCAGCCCACTTGGGAACTTCCTGAGCGATCAACGCTTTAAAGTCGGACGGGGTGTTTCCGGAAGGGTTCGAGCCTTGCGTACGCAATGTTTGGAGTACATCGGGCTGTGCCAACACTTCTTGAATTGCCTGATGTAATTTTGCGATAATTTCCGGTGGCGTGCCACTGCGCGTCATGATGCTGTTCCAAAGCGTGATGTCAAAACCTGGAAATGTCTCAGCTACCGTCGGTACATCTGGTAGAGCAGGCGATCGCATAGGGGTTGTCACCGCTAAAGCCTTAAGTTTTTTACCCTGAATGTAAGGAAGTACCTCAACAAGAGGGGCAAACACAGCATCTAACCGCCCACCCATTAAGTCCACCAAGGCCGGTGCACCACCTTTATAGGGTATGTGGCCCATTTCAATTTTGATCGTATTAGCAAATAAAGCGCCTGCCAGGTGCTGACTTGACCCGCTGCCCGCCGACCCATAGTTCAATGGCGGCTTCGCCGCTTTAGCCGCGGCGATAAATTCGGCAAACGTATTAATCTTAGAATCTGCTCCAATGACCAAAACATTTGGAATCATTGCAATACGTGATATTGGTTCTAAGTCTTTGCGAAAATCATACGGCAGTGACTTGTACAGTGAGATATTGGCAACCAAACTACTAGGGGCCATCAAAAGCGTATAGCCATCAGGAACAGCCTGTGCCACGACATTCGCACCAATATTTCCTCCGGCGCCAGCACGATTTTCAGCCACTACTTGTTGGCCTAAGCGCTTTGAAAGATGCTCTGCAATTAAACGCGCGGTAATGTCAGTGCTGCCGCCCGGCGCATAAGGAACAATTAGCGTGATGGGCTTTGTTGGATAAGTCGTGCCCTGCGCCCAAATTGGTGTGAAAAACAATGCACTCACTGTCATACACACGTGGATACACAGCCGGTTCAACATGTTTGTTCTCCAGAGATTTGTCTCGTTTTTTTCAGCGATTCATGCTCGCTGCACTTTTTTTGCTCTTTGTCTTTGCGCGTGTCAGGCGGTACCTGTGGATGCACATGCAATTGAGCATAGCTTAGCCTCAGGTGACTGTCTATGTCTAAGTCGTTGGTTCTAACACGGCACACCTGAAGATTTTTAACTGTTGCTAGCCAATTGCACCGAAAATTGCTTAGCCGTTGATCACGAAGCGCACGGCAAATTCAACCCAACTGGCCAAACTTTGGTGGTCGTTCTTAGCAGGAATGAAGCGCCATTGCTGCACCGCACGCAAAGCAGACTCATCAAACAATCGATAGCCGCTGCCTTTCGCAAGCTCGATCTCTTTTGGGCGTCCGTTAGCATCAACCCAGACTCTGAGCCACACAACGCCCGACAACCCTCGATCGCGCAGCGCGACCGGATAATCCGGCTTAGGGTTGTGCGCATGATCAGGGCGTGCTGTCTGTTGAGTCATTGATGCGGGCAAGAGGGCTGACTGTTTCATTTTGTCGTTCGATATTGCCATCGGTTCAGAGCTTGAGGCAGCAATTTTTTTGGCTAAGGAGGTTGCAACTTCCGTTGCTATTCTTTGTTTGGTTGCTTTTGTAAGTGTTGTGGGCTCTGTTATCTCGTTCGCTACCATCGTATCTTTCGCTACAGTCGTATCTTTCGCTTCGATTTTTTCTTTCGCTTCCGTTGGTTCTATTAATGCTGTTGCATTTATCGCCTCTTTTATTTCTGCCGCTTGAGCAGTGCCTGCAATTTCTTTGCTGATGCTCGTTTGACTAGCGGTGATTGAATCTGTTGCCTGTAGTCCTTGAACGACCTGTATTGCGCTCTGCTCTGATCGTTCAATAAAAGTGAATAACTCAACAGGGCTGTACAAAACGAATCGCGGATCACCATCAACCGTAGATTTTTGACTCAACCAGTAAGATGTAAGCATCAACAGAACCAGCCCTGTGTGTGCTATGACCGAAGTAATACCGTGTACTGTCAAAGGCGCAGGTATATTATGTTTTGTTCTCATGGGCATTGACACCGAGTAGACGCGGGAAGCACAACTAAAGAGCGATCCGCTGTTCGCAACGACTCTAAGCGCAAACCGTAGAGGCGTTCAAACAAGAGAACAGCCTGATCGTTACTAGGCACGTCGGCAAACAGTCGCCCTTCTTTGACCAACACGAGTCGATCAAAGGCTTTTAGAGCGTGGTTCACGTCGTGCAGCACTGCTACAACTGCATGGTGCCGTTCAGCTGCAAAAGTATCTAAAGACTGCAAAATACGAACTTGCAGACCCAGATCAAGTGCAGCAAGCGGCTCGTCAATAAGGATCAGACTATCTCTAACATCCCACATTTGGGCAAAAATACGCGCCAGATGAACCCGTGCGAGCTCACCGCCCGACAAGGTGTCACAGCGACGCCACAACAGGTGATCAACGCACGCCAGTTGGGCAGCAGCGGCAACAATCGCAGCAACACACGGGTCTTGTGCTCGAGCAACTCGTCCAAGTGCGATGACCAGATGCACTTCTAAACCAAAGGCAACTTGACCGTTCTGTGGCATGACAGCTCGATGATGACTGAGCTCGGCGACCGACCAATCCGCACTCACTCTACCCTTGAATGTCACACTCCCCATCGCAGGAGGCAAGTCTAGGGACATCAGATGCAAAAGTGTTGACTTACCAGCACCACTTGGCCCTAAGATCGCGAGGCGCTCTCGAGGGGATACATTTAGGGAAAAGGACTTAGACGTATGCTGCGCTTGGCTACGTGCGCCGTGCCCAAGAACAACATCTTGAAGTTGCAGCAAACCAGTTGACATAAGAGTGCTCAAGTCACTAGCGCCTAGCGAGTCTGACCGCGAGTCTCACCGCGAATCCGACCGCGCGTCTGACGCACCAGTAATAAAAAGAAAGGCCCCCCCACTAAAGCCGTGAAGATTCCAACAGGAATTTCAGCTGGGACTGCAATCGAGCGGGCAAAAGTATCCGCCACCAGTAGCAGTATTGCGCCCACCAACATCGCCAAGGGCAACATCCGACGCTGATCCGGACCAACCCAAAGCCTAACCAGATGCGGAGCGATCAATCCAACAAAACTGATCATGCCGCAAAACGCCACTGCCAAGCCCGCCAGCAATGCCACCCAAACGATGATCTGTTTTCTTAAACTATGTATGTCAACACCAACCTGTCGAGCTGCCGCATCTCCTAGGGCAAGTGCATTTAAAGATTGCCTTAAACGAGTGAGGCGAAAATATCCCAGAGTGAGCAATGTGGCAAACAGGCCTACCCACAGCCACTGTGCTCCAGCCAGTGACCCCAGCGTCCAGAAGGACAAATTTCGCAGCTGTTCGTCGTCAGCCAAGTAGGTACAAAGGCCAATCAGGGCCCCCGCTAAAGCGTTCATGGCGATACCGGTTAGAAGCAACGCAGAAATCGACCCTGGCGCAAGCCAGCGCGCCATGTGATCGAGCACGAAGCAAACCGTCAGCGCGCCGACGAAGGCTGCGAACGGAAGCAACCAGATACGAACAGAGGCGGCCATTGTTGCAGTGACCTCACCCAGCAGCACAATGGTAATTGCTGCTGCGCAGGCGGCCCCTGCACTTACACCAAGTAAACCTGGCTCTGCCAGTGGGTTACGAAACAAGCCTTGCGTGAGCGCACCACTGAGACCAAGGCTGGCACCAACCAACAAAGAAAGCAGTACACGAGGCAGTCGAAGATTGAACAACACATGAGACCCCGCAGCTGGAACCTGAGTTGAGTCATCAAACCCCGACAACCCAAACAACTTAGGCAGCGCAAGCCAATCAGCCACGCCTATCGGCATCGCTCCGATCTGCGCGGCTAATCCAGATAGCAACACAAGCACGGCAACCAACCACCAGCCTGGTTTTGCACGTAAGGCCGTGCGCAGTCTGCTCATAAAGCGTCAAAGGCTTGGTGAAGTTCAAGCACAGCCTCAGGCATTCGCGGGCCAAACCCCAGCAAACGCAACGCATCCATCGCGACGACAGACTGCGCACGCCCCGCTGGTGTCTGAGCAAGTCCTGGCAACTTTAAGATTGCCTCGAGTCCACCCACTGCGCGCATGCCCTGCTCTGTCACGACAAGGCAGTCGGGTTGCGCTTCGATAAGCCCCTCGGGTGTTAGCGGCTTATAGCCCTTAAGACCTTGTACCGCATTAGTCGCTCCGGCATATGTCAGCATCGCATGCGCCGCTGTGGAAGCCCCTGCGACGAGTATCTGAGCAGGCGACTGCGCCAAGACAAACAGAGCGCGAACAGGTCGCCTAGAGGATGACCTATTTTGCGCGGAAACCCGCTGCCGCACTTGACGCCAACTCGAGTCCAGTTGCTCGAGCGCGATCCTCGCGAGTTCGCTTCGGTTTAGCACCTGACCCACACCGACTACACGCTGACGCAGCCCCTCGTAGCGATGTTTAGCAGGCAACACCGTGAGACGAATACCCGCTGCGGCAATTTGCTTCAGCACCGTAGGAGGGCCTGCTTCTTCGGTGGCAAGCACATGCGTCGGGGCCAGCGACAATACACCCTCGACCGACAAGTGCCGTGCATAGCCCACATTTGGCAGGCCTTTAGCGTTTACTGGATAGATCGAAGTGGTATCGACACCGACCAAATTGATACCTGCCTCAAGCATGAAAACAATTTCGGTCAAAGCACCACCAACGCAGACGACTCGTTTAGCGACTGATGCTTGCGCAATCGAGGGGTAGGCCGCAAGCGGAGCAGTTGCGCACCAAGCGAGATATCCTAGCGCCTGACGACGGGAAAGTAACGGTGGGGCTTGTAGGTGTATTGATGTCATGTTGCTAAGCTGCGCAGGCTTGTTGTGTCTCTTGAATGTCATCTAACAGACCACGCCAGGCCAAGAGTTCTGGCTGCCCGGGCTTACGCAAACCAAATATCATGGCGATTGCATCACCTTGTGCGTCAAATACTTCAAAAGAGGTGACGAGGCCATCAACGGTTGGCTTTTTAACAATCCAAGCACTGTCGATATGATCAATACGCAGATGAAGATTGAAATTTGCATCAATCACATTTAGCCACGGTCGCGAATAAGAGACCCGGTGAATGGGTCCTGAGTGAATTTGAAGCATTCCATGATTGCCGACAAACACCATGATCGGAATTTCTCGGGCTGCCGCGCCCGTTAACACTCTTAGAATGTCAGCACAATGCACCTTCTGCACATACCTGGGCTGAGCAAGTCGTAGCGCCTGAACACGCGTGACCTCGTGCGTTTTTAATAAGTTAAAAAAATCATGGGTGTCACGCAATGCACTCCATGCTTGATGCATCGAATCAATATCGATCTGCTCATCTGCTCGGTCGGGCGGTCTTGGCGCCATACTTTCGGTGTAAAGACCAGGCTGCTGTTCTGTATGTGCAAAATACTTGACGAAGTCTTGATAGGCTTGAATATTGCTAGTTTCGCGTAAGTAAATTTTATGAATTGCAACGCCTGACATATCAAAAAATTGAAGGCTGCGTTGACGGCCTTTTGCTGTTAATTCAAACACGGCAAAGCCGTGCGCCCATTTAGAATAAAAAGCGCGTAAATCAATATTGCCAGCGGCCACAACGCCCGCACGATCGGCTAAGGAAGCGCCGCGATAAATCCCAATTTTTTCATGAACGCATGAAGCGTTTCGGGTCAACGCCAATACCTCACCGACTTGTTCAAGCGACGCAATCATTGAATGCCACTCAGGGCGCAGTCGCAACGCCCAAAGATTACTTATCGCAAGATCTTCGTTAGAGCTACCTTTACTTTGCTCAGTGTTGTCATCTTGCATGGTCGATAAAACATGCGAGGTCTCTTGAAAAAAATTGCGCTCATTGACATGCGCAGCGATTAACTCGCCCTCGGACAGGTGGAGCCGTTCGGCCGCGTCACGTTGGCGAATGAAGCCTTGGCGCCTTAGAGCAGAAAGCGCTTGTGGAATAGTTTGTACCGGACCGTGCATAAAAGTCTCCGTTAGGTAAAAAATTTTAGAAGTCGTAGCGCATAGAAACTTGCACGGTTCGCCCGGCTGCGGTGTACGCATCGGCAATTCGGCTGTTTTCAGTTAGACCGCTCACATCTGACCAACGCCAGTATTTAGTATCTAAGACGTTGTTGATATTGGCGTTGAACGTCAGATTGGGAGCCGGTTTCCAGTACACGCCAAGATCAAGCACGGTGTAGTCGGGCGAAGCAAACTGAGAGGTTCTACCGGATGTGATTCGACTAGGATCTTTGGCTGCGCTGTAGAGCACGGTGGCTTGACCGCCCCACTCACCTGCGTCGTATTGCAAACCGAGCAATGCCTTGAAAGGTTGGACTGAATTGATAGGAGTACTGATGCCAGCCACTTGGCTATCCCCCTTCAAATACGCAGCACCTGTTTGCACCGTCCATCTTTGCCCGAGTTTGACTTCAAGCTGAGCGACAACCCCTTGAATCTTGGCATTTGTTAGATTCACATATTGATACACCGTAGGATTTGAAGGTCGGCCGCCGCCACCAATGACCTCTTGGCTAATGAAGTTCTGATAGCGATTTTCAAAACCGGCGACTGAGTAACGCAGGCCGTGAGTTTGACCTCTAAAACCAATCTCGAGGCTGTCGGCGTACTCAGGCTTGAGATTTGAATTGCCGATACTGGTGTAGCCCGATGCCAAGTTTGCAAAGCCGTTATTCACCTGCTCGGGTGTCGGTGCGCGAAAACCACGAGCAAGTTGCGCATAGGGCGAAAAACCAGAGGCGAGCCGCCAAACCGCACCGATACGCGGCGTCACAGCCTGACCTGACAAACTTGCCAAGGCCGTGTTGTCGTAACCTTTAGCCGATGGATCAATCGCATAACGATCGAAACGAACCCCCGGAATGACGCTCACAGCACCAAGCTCAATTTCACTTTGAAAAAATGCTCCACCCAAGGTGTAGGTGGTATCGGGAAAGGGCTTTGAGGGAAACTTGCTTGCGTAGGGCGCAAACGTGCCATCGCGCAACGCGCTCAGGTTTGCCTGACTGAGGTCCAATCCGTATGACAGTCTCTGGTTGACCCAACCAGTCAGGTTGGTTTGAAACTGAGTGGCAAGGCCGACCACCTGTGTACGAAAGGTGTTGTCGCGAATACGCTCAGGCGAACGGTTACGTTGCTCGGTGGCGTATTGATTGACCTTAGCATCTTGCCAGTAGAGCCGCGTCTCAGCACTTTGAATCCAGGCTGCGTTGAGGTTGTTATAACGATGTTCAAGCGACAAGCGATCTCGCTCGATCGCATCTTGAGTAATCAGGTCTGTGGTGCTGCGAGGGCGCAATGGTGCCGGCGCACGGGCTGAGAACACATTGGTTTTTTGGCTGCGCCGTTGAGACTCAACGGTGAGCCCGAGTTGTTGATCGGTATCAATCGCCAAGATGACCTTACCAAGCAGGTAACGATTGTTGTAATCGACGGGATTAGGCACGGTGCGATCAGTGGTTTTGTCGTCATTGGTGCCTTTATTACTTGTTTCGTGCCCCTGACGATAGCTGCCCAACACCATCGCTTGCCACTTTTCATTTTTGCCCGCAAGCGCCAAAGTGCCTGAGCCCGCCTGGTCAATACTGGCGTATCCAATGCGAGCAAAGCCGCCTACACTTTGTCCCTGCTTCAGCAGATCATTAGGATTCAGCGTTTGAAACGTCACCGCGCCAGCCAGTCCGTCGCTACCGTATTGTGTTGACGCGGGGCCTCGCAAGATCTCGACACTTTTGAGCCCATCAACATCTAAGAAATCTCCGCGCCCTGTAGAGAACGGACCAAACGTAAATCCATTGGGGATTCGTATACCGTCAACCAACATTAAGACTTGATTTCCGCCAAGCCCTCTGATGTTGACGCCCTCTTGACCTCCACGACCAGTAGGTGCTCCGCTCTCGCCAAAACGCGTTGGGCCGGTCGGTACGGTGACGTCTAACTCGGTACGAAACGCTTCTTTTAAATTGCGGGCGCCCTCTTTTTGAATTGTTTTGTCGGTAATGACCGACACACTGCTGGGGACGTCATCGACTTTGCGCAATGTACGCGTGGCACTGACCGTGACATCGCTCAGTTGGGCGGCGTTGCCAGGGTTGTTGTTCGTCGTCGCACTAGGCGCTGAACTCGCCTGTGCAGAGGATTGCTGGGGAAGCGCTTGAAGAGTGAGGCTTAAGGCGATTGCGACATTTGCTTTGCGCAGCATAGGGTGTCCTAAAGTGATTTAGGCACTGGCTGGCGTAGGCTGGCTTGTGCATTGAAAAATGTGCCGCAGACTGCGGCGGTGAAACGGTTACTTGGTGAGTATCAATTTACCCAGTGCGGTTTGTCGCAGACGGTACAAGTCACCATGATGCTCGATCTCAATCTCTTTAGCTGACTGAAACAACCAGTCAGTTGATAGACGAAGTAAACCCTTGTCACCTAACCTAGGTGATGTGCGAGCGGGTTGTTTCGAGATTTTT
The DNA here is from genome assembly GCA_937952975.1 of uncultured Alcaligenaceae bacterium. GTDB lineage: Bacteria > Pseudomonadota > Gammaproteobacteria > Burkholderiales > Burkholderiaceae_B > Zwartia. The sequence continues at coordinate 13,591 of CALFXX010000133.1, read as the reverse complement.
TCGTCGTTCAGACAAACTGTTTGAGAGCGACTTGTAGGCAATGAATCATCCATATCGTCATTTTAAACGATAATGATTCTCATTTGCAAATAGGTGGTTTTTTGTTGCAAAGCGCATTTGATCAACCACGCGTTATAACAATCGGACCTCTAAGGCAGTACACGCCCGAGAATTTACGCTGTTCACAAACCGCACAGCTATTCGTGACCTTTGGCTGAGATTCCGTCAACGATTGTGGTGACGTTGCGCTCAAACATTTTCAAGTACGTGTCGGCGGCGGTACCCGGCTCTGTGAGCGCATCGGCATATAAACGACCACCTACTTTAGCGCCGCTGTCCTTGGCGATACGCTCGAGCACACGTGGATCAGAGATATTTTCGGTAAAGATCGCTGACACCTTGTTCTTCTTAATCTGATCAACAATGCGAACAATCTCTGCCGCCGAAGGCTCGCTTGCAGTCGCTAAGCCTTGCAGAGGGTAAAAGATAACACCGTAGGCCGCAGCAAAATATCCGAAGGCGTCATGTGAAGTAATGACCCGACGTCGCTCAACAGCAATCGCAGCGATGCGCACTTTTGTGGCCTGATCTAATGACTGAATACGATCGGTGTACTCGGCAGCGCGTTGATTTAGATGGGCAGCGTGCATCGGCATCGCTGCAATCAAGGCATCGCGGATCGTCTGCACATACAACGCGGCATTGGCTAGGTTTTGCCAGGCATGAGGGTCTAAGGCTCCATGACGGTGCTCAACGGGTTTGTGATTGGCGGCACGTGCGCCCGCTTGCTCTTTAGTCGGCTGAGAAGGAGTACTTAAGCCTTTACTCACAACAACAATTGGGCCACGATACCCTGAGGCTTTTACGAGTCTGTCGAGCCAGCCTTCAAACCCTAGGCCGTTGACAAATACTAACTTTGCCGAGGCAATCCGCTTAGCATCGGCAGGTGTAGGATCAAACACATGTGAATCCGCGTTTGGACCAACAAGCGAAAAGACCTCGACGTATTGCCCACCCACCTCACGCACCATATCGGCTAACACCGAGAAGCTCGCGACTACAGGCAACTGTTGCGCACTGAGCGATTGCGCAGCGATACAAAGCAGACTGAGCAGCGTGCCACGAATCAGGCGTCTAGTGACTGTGCGCAACATTTCAAGCCTCTTTGTGCTGACTAGTCGGAAACCAAATCGTCCTGAGACTATCACGCATGCCAACACACAGAGACAACAAATAGAGTGCACCAGCACACAACACAATAGCAGGCCCAGACGGTACATTCGCGTGATACGAAATCAGCAAACCAGCCGCTCCGCTCAACGCACCGAACCCTGCAGCGAGTAACGCCCTAGCGACGACACCCGCACACCAAAATCTGGCTGCCGTGGCCGGCAACATCAGCAGGCCAACAGCCATCAACGTACCCAGCGCTTGGAACGCAGAGACCAACGTCAACACCACCATCATCATAAACAGTTGATGCACTAGGGCTCCACGGCCACCCACCGAGCGCAAAAAAACTGGATCGAAACACTCAACGATTAAAGGGCGCCAGATGATGGCAAGTCCGAGCAAGGTGAAGCTTGAGGCGCCTGTGATGAGTAATAACGAAGGACCGTCGATTGCGAGTACGCTACCAAATAAAAAATGCAGCAAATCAACCTTACTCCCGGAGGTCGCAATTAACATGACACCTAGCGCAAGTGTGATCAGATAAAAAGAAGCGAAACTAGCGTCTTCTTTTTGCGCCGTCCAGCGCGTGACGGCCGCAGCGAGCAACGCCATGAGTGCAGCGGCGATAAAGCTACCAATGGACATTGCTGGCAGCGAGAGCCCAAAAAATATAAAACCAACAGCGGCACCCGGTAACACTGCGTGCGCAATGGCATCGCCCGCCAAACTCATCCGACGCAAAACAAGGACGGTGCCGATCGGGCCACAAGCCGATCCAATCGCCAGACAAGCGACCAGCGCGCGGCGCATGAAACCATAATCAACGAACGGTTGAAAGAACCAACCATAGAGCAAAATCAATACGTCAGCGACCATCAGCGTACCGCCCCTGTGTCATTCGGTCTGGCGCACCAGGGTGCTCGCTCATCCCAATACTCAGACGTTTGACGTGCTCGGGCCAGGTTTTCAGGTGCAAGCGCTTGAGTGCTATCGCCCCACGCGATGACCTCGCGTGCCAGCAATAATGTTTGAGGAAAATGCGCGCGCACCATATTCATATCATGTAACACTGCGATCACCGTGCGTGCCTCGCGGTGCCACGTCAACACAACCTGTAATAGATCGTCCGCTGTGCGGGTATCTAAGGCGTTGAACGGTTCGTCGAGCAAAATGATTGCGGCATCTTGCATTAACAAGCGGGCAAACAACACGCGTTGCAGTTGTCCAACCGACAGTTCACCGATAAAACGCCGTTCAAAACCTACCAAACCAACAGCCGCCAGCGCTTCGGTAGCACGGGTGCGCATCAACGCGGTCACTCGACTAAAACTTTTAAGCTCGCGCCAGGCGCCAAGCAAGACGACGTCTAACACCTGGACAGGAAACTCTCTGTCAATGGAGGATTGCTGAGGTAAGTAGGCCAGCATGCCGTTTGACGCCTGCCCAAAGCGGATCGATCCTTCTGCAGCTTGGAGCTGCCCAGATAAGGCGCCGAGCAGCGTACTTTTGCCGGCGCCGTTGGGACCAACGATCGCAGTCAGCGAACCCGGCAAAAATCGCCCGGTGACATGATGGACGGCAGGATGCCCCTGATAGGCCAGGGTCAGATTATTAATTTCGATCACGTCAGGCGCGCTACGCATTGCCGGAATGTTAGACATCGCTTACCAACGCCCAAGCGACAGCCAACCAAAGTAACCCTGAGAGGGCCAGCACAAACGTCAGCCTTGCCCAAACACTAGCAAGAACGGGACTATGCTCGACGCGGACCTTAGCGGGAGGCAGGATCTGTTCGTGGCGATGGCTGTGCGCGTGATCGTCGCTGTGATCATGACTGTGACTGTGGTCGCGAGGCTGCATGAGGGTGCGAAAGCTTAGGCTAGGAAATATTTGCAGGATTTTCGGTAATGATAATACAATATCATTATCAATGTTTGCGTCTGAGCTTTTTGCCTTAACCTTTAAAACTGACTCATGGAAAGATCGACTGTTCAACGCTCTGCTATTCGCGACGCTTTGCAGCGTGCGGCGCGCCCGCTGCTCGCGCAAGAGGTGCTGGATTTAGCGTGCGAGATCGTGCCACGTATCGGCATCGCGACGATCTATCGCAATTTAAAAACAATGGTCGATGAAGGCCTGCTCAGGCAAGTTGTGCTGCCCGGCGAAAACCCTCGCTTCGAGCTGTCAGGTCACGGTCATCACCACCATTTTCAATGCAATCAGTGCCAAAAAGTCTTTGACATACATTCATGCCCGACAGACTTGGCAGCCCTTGCGCCTAAAGGTTTTACGGTCGAAGATCATGATCTAACGCTGTATGGTCGCTGCAAAAACTGCTAAGCCACAGTGAGCACCCATCGAGACTTCAAATCGCATCGGCAGCTTATCGCCTAGCCTCTTTGCTCATAACGCTCGCATCAAGCGCGCAACTGTATTTTCAAAAAAAGTCTCAAGTGTCGTCGCCTCTTTATTACCGCCAACGGTAAAAGGCAAAACAACAAGCGGCACTTTGGCCCTTTCGCTAAACCATTTAGACGCAGCGTCACCTGCGTAGGCCGACGTCACAATCATTCGACCTTGAAGCTGGCTTTGGCGCTGCAATACGGTACTGAGGTGAGCAACTGACGGATCAAGACCCGGTAAAGGCTCGAGCGCACCAACTTGGATTAAACCCAGCCAATTGTTTAGATAGACAAAGCCATCGTGCTGCACCCAGATCTTTTCACCTCGCAAAGGCTTGGCCGTCGTTGCCCAGCGATCAATGTTCGCTTGCCATTTAACCAAGAAGTCGCGCAAGCGATCCTGATAAAAACTGCCGTTACCCGAATCAAGCAAGATCAGACGCTCAGTCAACGCACGGGCAATTGGCAAGAAATTTCGTGGGTCAGTTTGAATGTGAGGATTGCCGGCCGCATGAACATCCCCAAGACTACGATCAACGACCGCTGGTATACCCAGAAGTTGAACGTATTGACTCGCCTCGAACATACCTGGGGCACCAGGCAAGATCTTTGCGTTACCGGCGTCGCGCTGCAATAAGGGTAGCCAACCAATTTCAAGCTCTGAGCCTGTCGCAAGTAACAGTTGCGCGTTGCGCGCCCGAGCCAGCAGCGATGGCCTCGCCTGAACACGGTGCGGATCTTGTAAGGCATTCGTGGCAACATACACTTTAACTTTTTCGCCTCCCAGTTCTTCTGCCAACGCACCCCACTCAGGCACCGTTGCAAAGACGTTTAGTTGAGCTTGAGCGCCTGAGCCGGTCAACCCGAAGCAGAGCGCGACGCTCATCAGACCAAGCACTCGATATACTTTAAATAAAAACATTCTGTTCTCCAGTGAGCCGTGTCGGTTAAAACACGAAACCTTCAAGACAAGCCTTTTGCTCTAAAAGCGATGGGCACTATGGGCGCCTAGGCTCATCACGTATTGCAAAAAGACTTGGTTATTCGTCTTACCTGGTCCATACATCGTGTCTTGCGCCAACTGCAATCTAAACATTGAGTATTCAGAATTTGCCCAATCAATCATGAGGGTATTACGCGTTGGGTTGTAGGATTCGAGTGCAGTACCACTTAAGGTGTCTACACTGAAACCGTACGATGAATTGCCGCCATACAGTTGATCAAAGCGATAACCGACGCGCCAATTAGGCATGAATTGGTAGATCGCCTGAACATAAAAACCACTTTGAGTATTGGTATATGCGTTACCAAAACAAGGTGCCTGACACGAAGCGTAAAAATTTGGACCCGTGAGCGCAGCCGACCCTTTTTGCGTATTCCAAAACGCTTCGCCTTGCAATTCACAATTTTGCCGACTCGCGTTACCATTTGGCGACCACTTGTAAACAAAGTCTGCAATCAAGACACTGGTTGAACCGGTAAAGTCAAAGGTATCGGTATCATTGAGCGCAGAAATTCTAGGCCGATTGCCGGTGCTCGCGGTGACATACGAAAGCCCGCCAAGCCATGAGGACTCAGTACCGATATCACCGCCTAGTTTTGCAAAAACAGTCGCGAGTCTTGGTTTGTTTTCATTAAAGTTATTACTGTTGGGGTACGACAGTCCCTGACCGAGCTCGCCTCCAAGTTTCAGATATAGCTCATCCAAAGGCGCCACCCACGAGAGCTGCGCGCCAGTGTTGTTGAGCTGACCGCCAAAAAATGCTTTGTACGCAAGCGGCAAATCAACAAAATCCCATTCATGCGGGTGCTTGTTATTCAGGTAGCCAATGTTTGAATAAAATTTACCAGCTTTAACTTTTTCACCGGCTGGTAAACCGAGCGTTTCAAAAAACGCCTCTTCCAGTGAGACATTGAAGTCTTGCCCATTTTGCGCGAGCACAAGACGCGCCTCTGCGCGAAAGAGATTATCAACTGTACCTGCAAGGCCTAGCTCAGTTTCACCTAAAGAAAAGCCACGAGGGATATTTTCACCTCCTGTAGATACGAACCCTCGCGTCAGCGATTCAGGATTTTGACTTTGCGCGGAATACTTGCCATCGATAATGAGAGAAATCTCTGGCGTAAGTGCCCCGATTTTTGGCAAAGTGATCCCTCGTCCCAAGGATGGTGGAGGATTGCGCACCAGGTCAGGCGCACCCGCCGCCGTATTGCTCGTCGTATTGCGATCGCTCGGTGCTGGGTCTGAGAGCACGGCACTCACTGTTGTCGGTATCACGGGTACCGTCGCGGCATTGCGCCCGGGTGCTACCGCAGTCGCAGTGACTGTGGTTGACGCCGTCGATACTGCCGTTGTTGGTATAGAGGTTGCACCAGCAACGGGCACCCGTGTGCCTGCTGATGCTGCCGCTTGCTGGCGAGCCAGTTGTGCGTTTTGTTGCTGTAGCGTATTGATCTTCTGTTCGAGCGAATTGATGCGCTCTTCGTACAAAAGACGCATCGCCTGAATACTCTCTTGAAGCTTTGCCAGGTCGGCGGTCGTAGCCGGCGTGGAACTCGTCTGTGCCCCAACGGGTGCAACCAAAGCCAAGGTGGCAACGAGGCCTGCAGCTGCGCAAGCGCGCGCAGCGTGGTGATAGTTAAACATCTAGTCATCCTTAAACCAAATACGAAATCAACGCCCGAGGGCGTCACGACGCAGTGTTAGCTTAAGGAAACGGGTGGCCCTCGTTGATTGGCCAACTCAACCGGCGTTGCAAAACTGCAAGCGGTAACAGCGCCCTGCTGCAACATCGTGTGCAGCGGGACTGTATGTAGAGGAGGTTGGGAAATCAGGCCCACACTATGAGTGAGGTCTTCAAGACACTTTAAACACAAACCCGAGGCGGGCTGAGTTTGATCGACACTCAGAGTGTTCAGCGAATATGAACTTTTGCCAGACGCTTTAGCGACGTGCTCTAGGCCATGCCAAACCATGCCAGCCTGCATGACCAGCAGCGCCACGACCGCCAAGCATGCCAGCACTTGACCAGTCGCCCGTCGGCAGAGGTCTCGCTGCAACAAGAAAGAAGCCTGTATGTTAGACATTGACGGACAAAGGGCTAGAAGTGTTGGTCACAATATAGCACTCAGTACTAATCTGACGAAATTCCATCACCAAGATCAAAGGTTCAGCTCGAAAGCCTAAGCGCGCCGCAATACCTGCCCGGCTCTCGCGTGTGTGGTGATACCGTCTTCCCAGCTCAACACGCCATTCACGTAGACCTGATGGATCCCAGCTGCGGGACGCATTGGGTCGGCGAAAGTCGCACTATCTTTGATATGCACAGGATCGAATATCACCAAATCTGCTGCGTAGCCTTCTTTAATCAAACCACGGTCTTTTAGCCCGAATCGGGCGGCTGACAGGCCAGTCATCTTATGTACTGCGGTTTCAAGTGGAAACAACTTACGGTCGCGACTGTAATGGCCCAAGACGCGTGGAAACGCCCCCCAGAGTCGCGGATGTGGGAAGGTGTCGTGCGGCAAGCCGTCTGAACCAATCATCGTTTCGGGATAAGCCAGAATGCGCTCAACGTCGTCTTCATCCATTGAAAAATAGATGGCACCTGCCGGTTGAAGCGAAGCCAGAAAATCAGTCAAATTCAATTCTTGTTCTTTGAGCAACTCATCGACATAGCGACCGCTTGTCTCAGGCTTTGCTTTAGACCAAGCAATGAGAGTACGCGACGCTTGCTCAACGGTGTCTTGCCGCAACACAGTTGACGAGGCGACATAAGGGTAACAATCGAGGCACACATCGCCTTGCGTGCGCATTTGGTCAACCAAGGCCAGTGTTTCGCGCGAGCGCCCGAAATTTTCTTGGCCGTTGACTTTGTGATGTGACAGCACTTGCCGCACGCCCAACTCTTTGGCGATTGACATAGCCTCGGTCATGGCCTCAAGCACTTGCGCGGCTTCATTACGAATATGCGAGGCAATGAGTGCCGTGCCGCCACGCAACGGTTCAAACACCGCTTGAATTTCAGCAGCTGTCGCAGCCTGAGCCGGCGCATAAAACAGACCGGTCGACACCCCCACCACGCCTGCATCGAGGGCCTCTTGTACCAACACCTGCATTTTGGCGATTTCAGCGTCAGTAGCAGGGCGTGTCAGGTCAGACATCGTGACTGCACGCAAGGTCGTGTGCCCCAGCAAAGCAGCCATGTTCACGGCAGGCGGATTTTTTTCAAGTGCCGCGAAATAGTCTGCAAACGTCTCGTAGCGTTGGCTAGGACCATTTGCAATTAAATTGAGCGGTGCGATCGCTTCGGTGTGCCCGAGCGGCGCAAGGCTCAAGCCACAATTACCTGTGATCACGGTTGTTGCTCCTTGGCTGACTTTTGCAGCCATCGAGGGGTCTGCCAACAACAGACGGTCGTCGTGTGTATGAACGTCGATAAAGCCAGGAGCGATTGCCAAACCCTTCAAATCAATGGTTTTGGCTGCCGAATAATCGAGCGAATCACCAACAGCGACGATACGGCCGTCTTTGACTGCAACACTGGCCTCGCGCCTTGCCTGGCCGCTTCCATCAATCACCACGCCATTTATCAACAACAGATCACAATTCAACATGTCTAGCAGCCTTGAGTCAGAAAGCAAAGGTTGTGGGTTTGCACGCGAACCACCCAGTCTCGCAAGATGAATCGACGAATACGCCTTAAGCGGCGATGCAAAATGAGTCTACACCGGAAATTTTGGCTGTGCCCCAAGCTTTTGGCTTTGCCCCACGCTGATGGACCTTGAGCGAACCTAAACGAAAATTATTCTTATTCACCAAAGCTGATACCATTTTGTTCTCTGATTACGGCACTCACCGAGCGGTTTTCACCCTTTTTTACCTGAGATGAGCATGACTCCCCACGCAGACGCCTTTACCAATCCCCGTGCCGACCCAAGCCAAGCGGCGTACGGAGCCAAGCGCGAGAGCGTGATGAGCCGACAAGGGTTCGATGCCGCGTTTGCAGAAATCTCAAGTTGGCCGGGATACGCCCCTACCCCCTTGGTGTCCTTACCTAACTTGGCGCAACAACTTGGCGTCGCTGAAATACTTTACAAAGACGAGCGTGGCCGCTTTGGCCTGGGCAGCTTCAAGGCACTAGGCGGAGCCTATGCTGTAGCAAACGTTTTGCGCCTCAAGGTGCAACAGGCGCACGGCCTGGCGCAGGTCAGTTCAAAGCAGCTACTCTCTGGCGCCTATAAAGACTTGATCAGTGGGTCTACCGTCACCTGTGCCACCGATGGCAACCACGGACGCTCGGTCGCCTGGGGTGCACGACTGTTTGGCTGCAACTGTGTGATCTATGTTCACGAAACCGTCAGTCAAGGTCGACGCGACGCCATCGCGCACTACGGCGCCGAGGTACGCGAAGTCAAAGGCAATTACGACGATGCCGTGCGATTTGCGGCCACCACAGCGGCGGCACAGGGGTGGACAGTTGTCTCTGACACCTCTTACCCCGGTTATCGCGATATTCCACTTGATGTCATGCATGGCTATGGCGTCATGGCCACCGAAATTGTCACTCAAATGTCTGCAGTCCAACCGCCCACTCACGTCTTCGCTCAGGCTGGCGTGGGTGCTTTGGCGTCTGCAGTCTGTGCGAATTTTTGGTTGCAATGGGGCGCCCAACGCCCTCTGTTTATCGTGACCGAACCAACCGAAGCTGACTGCGTATACAAAAGTTTACAAGCCGGCCAGCGCACAGTGGTTGAAGGCTCTTTGGACACAGTCATGGCGGGGCTTGCCTGCGGTGAGGTCTCTGAGCTTGCCTGGGAAATTCTCCAGGGTGGTACGAACGTCGCCGTAAAAGTCGATGATGCCTACGCTCTAGAGGCAATGCGAATACTGGCACGGCCGCAAAAAGGCGACCCCGCGATTGTCGCTGGCGAAACAGGCGGGGTGGGTCTTGCCGCCCTGTTGGCCGCGTGTGATCACGCGCATATTCGTGCACTTCTCAAGCTAGACGCTCAATCGCGAGTGCTGCTTCTTGGCAGCGAAGGCGATACAGATCCAGTGATTTATCAACAAGTCGTGGGGCAAACTGCTGTGGAGGTATTGGCATGACTACCCTTGATTCGCACGCGCTAAGCTTACGGGTTCACCCAGAGCGCTTAATCGCTCAACTCAATGATCTCGCTGCAATTGGCATGACACCAGAAGGTGCCTGCTGTCGCTTAGCACTCTCTGAGGAAGACCGTGTCGGTCGAGATCAGCTCATTGAGTGGATGAAAGAGCTTAAGCTCGACGTGAGCATTGATCCAATTGGCAACATATTTGGCTGGCGCGCTGGGCAAGAAGACTTGCCTCCGGTCATGACGGGTTCGCACATTGATACCGTTCGCACAGGTGGTCGCTACGACGGCCCCTTAGGTGTGCTTGGCGGCCTTGAAGTTGTTCGCACACTGAACGACGCTGGTATTGTGACACGTCGTCCAATCGTGGTGGCTGCGTTTACGAACGAAGAAGGCGCACGCTTTCACCCGGATATGCTGGGTTCGTTGGTTTTCGTAGGGGGGTTGTCTCTTGAAGAAGCCTACGCTTCGCATAGCGCCGATGGCAAAATTTTGATCGACGAACTCACAAAAATTGGCTATGTTGGTACAGCGGCACTGCCACTTTGCAAGCCCCATGCGTTCGTTGAGTTACACATCGAACAAGGCCCAATTCTCGATATCGACGGCATCACAATTGGTGCCGTTCGCGACTTGCAAGGCATCTCATGGCAAGAACTCACCATCACTGGGCAATCTAATCATGCAGGCACTACACCCATGCGCTTGCGGCATGATGCCGGTTACTGCGCCGCTGCGATCAGCGTCTTTATGCGCGAACTCACCATTGAGATGGGTGGCGCGCAAGTTGCGACAATGGGGGTCACCCAACTACACCCTAACTTAATTAACGTGATTGCCGCCCGTGCGGTCGTAACAGTTGATCTGCGCAATACCGATGAAGCTTTACTAAAAATTGCAGAACACAAACTGGCAGACTTTTTAGTCAAGCTCGCGGCACAAGAAGGCGTCACAATCACCAGCCATCGCCTTGCGCGCTTTGAACCGGTAAAGTTTGATGACGGCATCGCGGATTTAATTGCGCAGCGCGCGCAGGCACTTGGCTACTCGTGTCGCTCGATGACGTCTGGTGCAGGTCACGATGCACAAATGATGGCGCGCCTTTGCCCAAGCGCTATGATTTTTGTGCCCTCGGTCAAAGGGATCAGCCATAACCCTGCCGAGCACACCGAAGTGAAAGATCTTGTGGCAGGTGGCAATGTTTTATTACAGACCATACTGAAATTGGCGCAATAAGTTTTGACCCAATGGCAGCCGCACTTTACTTTTTTACTAATACAAGAACTGTTCATTATTCAGGAAGCGTTTTATGACTCGCATTGTGACTGTAGGTGCCGCACAACTTGGCCCGATTGCCTTAAACGACACGCGTGCTCAAGTTGTTGATCGCATGATTGACCTGATGCAGCAGGCCAAGAGCAGCGGCTGCGATGTGGTCGTATTTCCTGAGTTGGCGCTCACGACGTTTTTTCCGCGCTGGTACTTTGAAAAGCAAGATGAGCTTGATGCTTTTTTTGAGCGTTCGATGCCTGGCCCTGATACGCAGCGCCTGTTTGATACTGCAAAAACGTTGCAGATCGGTTTTTATTTGGGGTACGCCGAACTGGTACACGAAAGCGGTCAGCTACGACGTTTCAACACCGCGATCACGGTCGACAAAGCCGGAAAAATCATTTCAAAATACCGAAAGATTCACTTACCAGGTCACAAAGAACACGAACCTTGGCGCCGTTTTCAACATCTTGAAAAGCGCTATTTTGAAACAGGTAATCTTGGCTTCACTGCTTTTCAAGCAGACTGGGGGGAGAATAAAAAAGGCGTCTTTGGTATGGCAATCTGCAACGACCGTCGTTGGCCTGAAACCTATCGCGTACTCGGCTTACAAGCTGCCGAAATGATCTTTATTGGATACAACACGCCCGTACACAATCCACCGGCGCCCGAACACGATGCACTCTCGAACTTTCATAATGAACTCGTCATGCAAGCAGGCGCTTATCAAAATGGCACATGGATTGTAGGGGTGGCCAAAGCGGGCACTGAAGAAGGTGTTGAGCAAATCGGCAATTCAATCATCGTTGCCCCCTCGGGCGAGATCGTTGGTGCCTGTACAACCTTAGGTGATGAGTTGGCGATTGCACGGTGCGACCTTGATCTATGCAACTCGTATAAAAATACGACCTTCAACTTTGCGCGCCATCGCGAACCCGAGCAATACAAAATGATTGTCGAGCGCAAAGGCGCGGTAGCGCCAAAAACCGATTGAGCGTGAAGGTGCGGTAGCGCCCAGAGGCGATTATCAGTAATCGTCTTGGTCGCTAGGTGGCACAAGGCGACTGTAATCAAACTCAACAAATTGAGCGCGCTGTGCACCATTCACCAACGCACGCCCCGCAAAGACTCTGCCGTCTGACAACGTGATGTTGACCGAGTAAGGGCCCGAGCTAAGACCATCGATGCGAAAAAAACCACCCCGATCAGTTAAGGCGGTCGAAACTACCTCACGACGTTGATGAACTTGAACCGAAGCTGCTTCAAATACTTTTTCACCAGCAGTGTCAACAACACGACCAACGAGTTCGGTCGCGTACGTACAGTTCACCAAGGTCGCTAGCAATAAACCGGCTAGCCTGACACCAGCATTGTCAAGACGCTTTTCAGCTGGAGTGGCAGCTTTACTAGCCGCCTCCCTCCTAGTTCTCGTTACCATCCGACTATTTTGCCCAAAGGATTGACGACGGATGCCTTGACTGCCGGTCCACCTAAGGCACGAGTTAATCGGGGCAGAATCTCAGTATTTTCGTAATAGCCCGAAAAGTACTGTGCACCCGCGCCTTCGGCAGAGACTAAAACGTCATCGCCTGCGTGGGGAGCCACATCAACTGCCCCACTCGTCTTATTTGCACCGCCCTTCACATTGCTGCTCGGCATGTTGCCGGACATAAACAAACCTTCGGGCTGTCTGGAGGGATTAGGCAGTGCGGCCAGACCAGATGACCTGCCCCCGGTTGCTTCTTTCGAAGCACTAGGCTTTAAAGGTTGGTAATTTGTTAAATACGTCGTGCTGTAAGCAGGCCGACCACCGTCTTCAATAATCAATTTAATGGCAGGATCCGGATCATCTGGAAAACCATCATTATTCAAATCGGCGTACGTGGGAAAGGTGGCATCGTTGAACGTACCGATCGCATCTTGTAAAGCGCAAGGCCGCTGAGCATCTCCCTTCGCGCCTAGCGTCACTGGATAACTACCGTCAGTCGTTTGAAAACAGTTACCCGCCGACTCAACCAACGCACTGGTCATGGCAACACCAATAATGGTTTGCGGTTGTGCATGATCGGCAGTCACAACTGCCAGAGCTCGCTTATCTTTACTAAATTTCTCAACGGTATTCTTGATGACGAGATCGAGTTCGACAACCTCATAGATCGCGCGCTCGTACTCAAGTATGTGCCCCAATTTATCCGACTGCGACTGTTCGACTAACAATATCCAACCGCCGTCGTCGCGAGGGCTTTGCTTCACCAAATTTTCAAGAACAGCGATCGCTTTGTCGACCATCTCTTGCTTCATCGGAACATTTTTAAAACAGTCGGCAACCGTTTCGCCGCAAGCCGTACCGTGGGGTGGCGCAGCATTCAGACCCAGCTCGGAAGCCTTAAGGTCCTTACCACGGATAGTTGCCTGGCCGCGCGCGACCAGCCGATCCAGAGTGCCAGGCAAGTTATCAGCACCCAAACCGCTTGACGTTTTTCGAAACTCACCTGTAAAGATGCCCAGTAGTTTCTGATTATCAGGCGCCTGTTTGAGCTCTGTCAGGTTATGAACAACGCCATAACCTAGTTTGGGAGCCACCTCAGCCAACAAATCAACATCCGTGCGCCCGCCGGATGAATATT
>CALFXX010000132.1 GCA_937952975.1 uncultured Alcaligenaceae bacterium | reverse complement strand
GCGTTTACCGACTGAGTGAGCTTGTCGTAAAGTTGACCATAACGTACGACGCATCCAAGCTCGGGCACGTCAAAATCATGGTGCCGAATGACAGTGCGCCCAAGGCGACCGCGTTGCGACACGTGTATTGTTTGTATCAGCGCAGCCTGCTGCGGCCAGGCCCCCAGACTGTCAAGTAAAACACGACTGCCGTGATTGATTGCCAGGACACGAGGGTCAAGTTCTGGGCGATGGCCATAGAGCGAGGCGGTTTCTGTTTGCAATAAGACGATGCGCGCTGGCTGCGGTGCAAATCGAGCGAGCAGTAAGGCTAATGCGCTGCCAACAGGGCCGCCGCCTAAAATTGCCAGATCGAAGTGTTGTGGTTGCATGTTTGCATTTTATGCTAGGCCGGCGCTTAACAGGACTCGGGTCTTAAGGCGGCTGAGCTCTACAAGAGCGTTGATGTTTGATGTGGGTTAGCTTTGATAGCGTTTAGGATTGAATAGACTATTTTGATGCAAAAAGTGATGTTAAACTGCATCAAAAATCACACTATTAAGTAATGCGATGAGGGTCATATGAGAACAACCGTATCGATCGATGATGAACTGTATGCCAAAGTATTAGAGGTTGCAGAGCCTGGGCTAGATAAGGCCGAACTCTTTCGCGAGGCGATGCAAGTCTTTCTTAGAGTGCAGATCGGCAAGCGTCTAGCCGCCCTCGGGGGTCGGTCGCCCAGCATGAAAGATATCCCAAGACGAAAAGGCTAAGCGGGGTTTTGAATGGCAATGGTCTTGGTTGACAGTTCAGTTTGGGTTCAGCATTTCAGAAAAGGTCTTGGTGGCTTAGGGGCATTGCTCAATAACGACCGCGTCTTGTGTCATCCTTTGATTGTTCTTGAATTGTCTTGCGGTTCACCGCCTGCCCCCAGAAAACGTACTCTGCAATATCTATCAGCCCTGCAAACTGCCAGCATTGCTACGATCGACGAAACAATCAACTTTATTGAGTTGAATAAACTTTACGATTGTGGATGTGGTGCGGTAGATATGGCCTTGCTTGCCTCAACGCTCCTCACAAAAGACGCTGAGCTTTGGACGTTAGACAAAAAACTAGAGGCCTTGGCTAAGAAACTGAAAGTGTCTTACCGGCCTTCGCTACATTAAATGTTTTACGGATTGTTATGACTGCACCTTTTGCTTCGCATTCAACGCCCACGACCCAGTTTCGTCATAAAACGACGGTTGGCTTGCTCGCTGCACTGTTTGGCTGTGTGGGTGCGCATTGGTGGTACTTGGGTCGGCGCCACGCATGGGTGGTGAGCGTGCTGGGTGTTGTGTTGATGATTGCCAGTGCGTTTGCCGATATCTGGTATGAGAACCCCGCATTCTTCCTGTTGTTTATTCCGATTGTGGATGGCTTTATCGAGGCAATTGTTTTGTGCCTGATGAGCGATGCTCGGTTTGATGGCTTTTATAACAAAGGTTTAGTGCGCGAGCGCCCAAGCGGTTGGGGCGCAGTGTTGATCGCGATTTTTACGCTGTTAATCGGTACCGTTGCGTTGATGTTTGGTATCGCCATGATTGTGATGTATGTCTGGACCGCGCTTGGGTGGCTTGAGGGTTTTAATCTGAACTCAGATTAACGTGCGCGCATGAGGGCTTCGATCTCGTCAGCTGCAACGGGTACGTCGCGCGTGATCAAGTCGCATCCTGCTTCGGTTACGACAGCGTCGTCCTCGATTCTGATTCCGATGTTCCAGAATTTTTCTGCAACGCCTGCTGCAGGGCGCACGTAAAGCCCAGGCTCGATCGTCAACACCATGCCTGCTTGCAACTGTCGCCAAGGGCGCTCTTGCGCTGAAGCAGGGGGGCTGCGATAGCTCCCGACATCGTGCACATCCATGCCAAGCCAGTGGCCGGTACGATGCATATAAAAAGGCCGGTAGGCTGCGGTGTCGATTGCCTGCGCCAAGGTACCTTGCAGTAAGCCCTCGTCGAGCAAACCTTGCGTCAGTACTT
The DNA here is from genome assembly GCA_937952975.1 of uncultured Alcaligenaceae bacterium. Lineage (GTDB taxonomy): Bacteria > Pseudomonadota > Gammaproteobacteria > Burkholderiales > Burkholderiaceae_B > Zwartia. The sequence goes on along the minus strand of CALFXX010000132.1, from coordinate 8,583 downwards.
GCACAGCTGCCTCATGGCCCGCATTAAAGTGATGTTGCGGCGAGGTGTTCTCTTTTGCGGCTTGCTGAGCCGCCAAGACGATGTCGTACAAGGCGCGCTGTGGCCCAGAAAATTTTCCGTTCGCTGGAAACGTACGTGTGATGTCTGACGCATAGCCGCCAAGTTCGCAACCGGCATCGATGAGTACAAGATCACCTTCTTGCATCACGGCATTGCCCGCACGATGATGCAGTATGCAGGCGTTGGCGCCCGCCGCCACGATGCTGTCATAGGCCACCGACTGAGCACCATGTTTACGAAAGTGATATAGCAGCTCGGCTTCTAGTTCGTATTCGTGGCAGCCAGGACGAGCCGTCTGCATCGCGCGCACGTGACCTTGCGCAGAAATCGCGGCCGCCGCGCGCATGGTGGCAAGTTCAGAGGCATCCTTGACTAAGCGCATTTCTGCCAGCGTCTCGCTGAGGTCTAGCCATTGATGGGGCAGGGCGCGGGTATCACGCACACTGCTTTGGGCTGCTGTAAGCCAGCCTTGTAACTGCTTGAGTAAATCAGGCTGAGCCGAGCGTGACAGGGTGCTAAACAAGTTACGTTGCCCCACCAGTAACGCGGGCACCAGAGCGTCAAGGTCTTTGACGTCGTGTGTCAGATCAAAGGCAAAGTGCTCGGCAGCCGCTTCGGGCCCCCAGCGCACGCCAGTCCAGATCTCGACCTCTGGATTTTTGCCCTCGCAGAACAGAATACTTTGGTCGACTTCGCCCGCCACCAAAACCAGCCACGCGTGCGCCTCAGAGAAACCCGTCAGGTAGTAAAAGTCGCTGTCATGACGATAGCTGTGGTGGTTATCTCGATTGCGCGTGCGCTCAGGGGCCGTCGGCACGATCGCGACCCCGCCTCCTAGGCTGTGCATCCAGGTCAGTAACTGTTTGCGGCGAGCTGTCAGACGGTCAAGGTTTGATGGTGCAAGAAGCATAAGGGTATCGAGCGCGTTGGTTGAGCTAACGACATACTACAATCTAACGGCGGCTTCTGTATCAGAGTGCCACACTCAATAAGGTTTTGTGATGGATTGGATTGGCTGGCTTGTACCTTGGGAGGCCTCTCCCACCTTACTGCTTTGTTTTGTCGCCTGTGGGGTGTTGTTTGTACGCGGCCAGCGCGTGCATCGGGTGACTCGGGTCAGGCAATGGCTGTTCTGGAGCGGGATGGCCCTGCTATACCTGTCGCTGCACACCATGCTTGATTATTATGCCGAGCGTATGTTTTTTATGCATCGGATTCAGCATCTTGTCTTGCATCATCTGGGGCCGTTGGTTGTGATGGCGGCCTACCCAGGGCAGGTGTTGCGCGCTGGGTTGCCGCGATCGTGGCGTTGCGGTTTACAACGTTTTAACCAAACTTGGTTGGGTCGCAGTGTGATCGCGACCCTGACAAACCCAATCATCGTGCCGGCACTGTTCATCTTTTTAGTGGTGGTTTGGTTGATCCCGTCGGTCCAGTTTTACTCGATGCTTGACTGGCGCTTATATCGTCTGATGAACTGGTCGGTGGTGATCACCGGCTTCATGTACTGGAATTTAATTCTTGATCGGCGTGTTTGCCCGCCCTCGGCCATGAGCCCTGGCGGACGGGTGATTTCACCGATTGTGACCATGGCGCCACAAATGGTGGCCGGCGCCATTATTGCTTTCACCGAACGCGATTTATATCCCCTGTTTGACCTCTGTGGTCGAGCCATCGCGATGGAGGCACAAACTGATCAAATGATTGGGGGGCTCACCATGTGGATCCCCGCCGCAATGACTGAAGTCATTGGCTTAATCGTTGCACTGCGGACGCTGATGCGCTTATCGGCAAAAAAACGCTGGGGTCAACGCAAGCAACGCGCTTAAGCGTCGCACTCGATGGCAGCGCGCATCGAGTGAGCGCTTAATGACTTAAGGAATCAGGCTGTGATACTTGCGCCCAAGTGCCACGTTAGCCCTGAACCAACCCTCTTTATTGCCGCAGTCGTAGCGCACGCCTTCATAACGGTGCGCAAAGACGGCTTTTTCTTTCATAAGCGATGCAATGCCGTCGGTGAGCTGAATCTCGCCACCGGCGCCAGCTTGCGTTTGGCGCAAATGCGCAAACACGCGGGCATCAAGCACGTAGCGCCCAACGACAGCTAAGGTTGATGGCGCGACGTCAGGTTTTGGTTTTTCAACGATATGACGCACGCGCTCGGTGCGGGCACTGACGGGGTCGGTGGCGACGATGCCGTACTTGTCGGTCTCGTTGAGCGGTACCTCTTGCACGCCCAAGATGCTGCCTTGATAGGTTAGGGCGGCATCGATCAGCTGGCCGATCACGGGGCGATCAGCGTCGAGTAAGTCGTCTGCGAGCAAAACAGCAAAGGGCTCATCGCCAACAATGGGGGCCGCGGTCAATACGGCATGGCCTAAGCCCAATGGTGCAGATTGACGGATATAAATGCAGCTGACATGCGAGGGCAAAATACCTTGAACGATCGCCAGCAGCTCGGCTTTCCCTTTGCGGGCAAGCTCAGCTTCCATTTCGGGGGTCGAATCAAAATGATCTTCGATGGCGCGTTTATTACGCCCAGTCACAAAAATCAAGTCCGTGATCCCGGCGGCTACGGCCTCTTCAACCGCATACTGGATCAATGGCTTGTCGATAACGGGTAACATTTCCTTAGGCATAGCCTTCGTGGCGGGCAAAAAACGAGTGCCTAGGCCGGCAACGGGGAAAACTGCTTTGCGAACGGGACGCATAATTTATTCCTGAAGGTAGGGCCGCACACCTGCGGAACCAAATGTAACTGCCGCTATCATAAACGTATGACTCATGACAGTTTAATGAATTCGCTGCAATCGATGCCTAAAAAGTGCATGGCGGGGCTGCTGGCGCTCTCAATTGGGTGGCAAAGTGCCTGGGCACAGCCGTCTGCAGCGCCCTCGCTGGGCCCTGCGTCAAGTTCAGACTTGTCGCCAGCGCTTGAGCGACGCCTGGGTGACGCAATCATGGTCGAGGGCCGGCGGGATCCTGATTACATCAAAGATCCGGACCTTAACCAGTATTTAAATGCAATGGGTAAGCGGCTTGCGGTGTATGCCCCTGGCGGGGCACCGGATATTGAAGTGTTTGGGGTGCGGGATCCGATTATCAATGCGTTTGCCATGCCGGGTGGGTATATTGGCGTGCATACTGGCCTCATTGTGATGTCGGGCGCCGAGGCCGAGCTTGCCGGCGTGCTGGCACACGAAATCGCTCACGTGACTCAGCGCCATATTGCCCGCGGACTGACCCAGCAGCAACAAAGTGGCCATATTGCACTCGCCACACTTGCGGCGGCGATTCTCGCCGCGCTGACGCCTGGCGGTGGTCAGGCGGCGATGGGCATCGCGGCCTTTGGTCAGGCCGCAGCCATCTCACAACAGCTTGGGTTTTCGCGCGACGCCGAGCAAGAGGCGGATCGTACCGGGTTTGAAATGCTGCGCAAAGCAGGGTATGACCCAAACGGTATGGCTGTGATGTTTGGACGTCTGATGCAAGCCTCCAGCTTAAACGAGGGGCGTGGTGGCGGGGTCTATGCGTCGACCCACCCCCTGAGCATTTCGCGTATGACCGATATGCAAAACCGGATCCGACAGTTGCCCGTCGCCAACTATCAGGCCCTGGATGAGTTTTGGTTTGTGCGAGCTAAAGCGCGCGTGCTGCAGGCCGTCGATCCTCGGGTGCTGCTGCAAGCGATTGAGCAACTGCAAGAAGAGGCTCGTGCGAGTGCCAAAGCCGGCGCAGCGACGAGTGCAAGCGTGGCCAAACAGGCCGCTGCCTGGTACGGGCTGTCACTTGCTGCATTGGTACGTAAAGATTTAAAAACTGCAGCAAGCTCGCTTGAACAGGCTCAATCTTTGAGTGCGAACTCGCCTTATCTTGATTTGCAGCGTATCGAACTTGAGCTGGCTCGCAAGCAAGTTGCCCAAGCGTTGGCGGCAGCTCAAGCTGCGCACAAGCGCTGGCCCGAACGGCGCGCGTTTGCGTTAAAAGTGGCAGAGTGTTTGCAGTTGCAAGCCAAAGACAAAGAAGCGGTCGCGTATCTACAAGAGCAAACGAAGCGTTGGCCAAAGATTGAGCCTGATTTTTACAAAATGCTAGGGAATAGTTTTGATCGCTTAAACGAGCCCGTTGCTGCCCGGCAGGCGATGGCGTCTTATTACGAGCAGTTAGGGGCGTTATCCGCCGCGGTGGGGCAGTTGCAGCAGGCGCGCACCTTGTCGCAAGATTTTTATTTGCAGTCGCAGATTGATGTACAGATTCGTACGTTGTCGGCCAAGATCGCCGAAGACCGCAGATTACTCGAACGTTTCAAATCTTAGTCTGCGTAAGAGATTGAAAAAAAAGCATCAGCCGTGTGGGTAGCCAGTTCAAATGGCCCGGCCAACTGCCACTAACAAAACCGACGTGCCCCCCGAGTGCTGGCTGATGCAATGTGATGGCATCGCTACAATCGTTAGGCCCCACTAAAGTGTGCTCTGGTAGAAATGGATCGTTTCTGGCGTTCAACACGAGCGTTGGTACGGCGATCTTTTTAAGCCAGGGTTTACTGGCAGATTGAGTCCAGTAATCAATGGCATCTTTGAAGCCGTGCATGGGTGCGGTATAGGCATGATCAAAGTCACGCAGGTCACGTGCCTGGTTGACCCTTGCCACGTCGATGACACCCGGATATCTGCGTGCTTTTTCGAGCACTTTGGGTTTCAGAGAGCGCAAAAAATGGCGTGAGTACACCTCGCGGTTGAAAGTGTTGTCTGACAGGTGGTTACCAGCGGCAACTAAGTCCAAAGGCGCAGAAATCGCGGCAGCCCCTACGAGCCAATCAAGATGCGCGGCCTGTTCGCCCAAATATTTTAATAAAGCATTGCCACCGAGCGAGACACCGGCGGCATGCCAGTGCCCCTGAGGCGCTTGCCTTCCTACGGTGTCCAGAATAAAACCGATGTCGGCAGAGTCGCCCGAGTGATACGCGCGCGCCAAGCGGTTAGCAAAGCCAGAGCAACCGCGAAAGTGTGCGACGGCTACGATCCAGCCTCTTGCCTTGAAGTACGTGGCGATCGACTGAGCGTAACGGCTGCTGCTGTTACCTTCAAGCCCATGAAAAAGTAGCAAAGCCTGTGTGGATGCCGTGTTGCAAAGTTGCAGTTGCTCTGAAGGGGTCAGCCAGCGTGAGGCAGCGGTGTGGCTCAAACTGCTTTCTTGGCTACGCTTAGGATGAGAGGCTTGGTTTGGGAGTGCCCAATCTATGTCAATAAAATCGCCATCTGGCGTGTCGTAACGCGCTCGGGCGAAACGAAGCCGGTTTGTTGGAGCGACCAGCGCACCAAAGAGCGTCTGGGTATGACGTTCAGGTAACCAGTGCGGAGCATGACAGGCTGAAAGATCGAGAGAAGCAGGCACTGTGCGATGAAGTTAGTGCAAAAGGCCGGGGTGATCGTGAGCGTCGAGTAAGCCCGTTTGCTCGGGTGCGGCCGAGGCGTGATGCATCACCATCCGCCAACCCGTTGGGCCCTTGTGATACACGTTGGTCGCGTAGCAGTGTGCAACCTCGCTGCCGGCTTGGCTGCGGACTGTGATTTCTTCGATGAGCGAATGCACAGTACTCATCATGCTTTGAGTGGTGACGAGTCTGTTCGCACGAATATGTAGTGCGCCGTGGGTCAGGATCTCTTGCCAGGACTCTTTAACCGCATGAAGACCCACCATGCGCAAACCACCCGGGTGTACGCAGATGATTTCTTCGTCGTCAGACCACACTTGCATCAAACGGCCAAGGTCTGCTCGCTCAAGCGCATCATAAAACGCCAGCTCAGCTTCTTCGGGCGTTGCGAACATCACCGGCATCAGCGTGATCCTTGGTGACCGCTTAGTGACCGTGCACAACAGTGCCGGCAGCTAATTGGTAGTGGGCGCCACAGTAGGGGCAGTTGACGGCGCCGGTACGTGTCACATCGAGAAACACGCGCGGGTGCATGCTCCAGAGTGGTGCGCGTGGGCCGGGGCAATGTAAGGGCAGGTCGGCAGCGCCGACTTCTACCGGGGCTTGATCTTTGCCAGAGGCGGGGGCTTGCGTCATCGCGAATCTCAAAGAAAAAATAGACACCGAGAGTGTACCAAGCGCGCGGTCTACAATAGCGGCAATTGTCCCAAACGCGTAAAAAATTGTCGGATCCCTTGGCCGTCCCTTCTTCTTTGAGCCCTCTGCGTGAGCAAAAGCGTGCCGCGTTTTTGCTAGGCCTGCGAGCGATTGCACCGGGGCTCGTGGCGCTCACGATTTGGGGAATCGTCACAGGCGTTGCGATGTCGCGTGCGGGTTTGACCGATCAGACTGCTGCAGCGATGTCGTTGCTGGTTTATGCGGGCTCTGCGCAATTAACGGCACTGCCTTTGATTGCTGCGGCTGCACCTTTATGGTTGATTTTTGCCGCTGGCATTATTGTCAATTTGCGCTTTGTGATTTTTGGCGCGGCCTTGCACCCTTATTTTAAAGACCTGACCTGGGGTAAGCGACTGTTTATGGGGTATTTGGCCGTTGACATTGCGTTTGTCGCGTTTATGCCCCGGTTTCATGATGCCCCGCGTAAGGGCACGCTTGAGCAACACTGGTTTTTTCTGGGTGCGGTGATTCCTTCGTGGTTTCTTTGGCAACTCACGTCTTTGCTTGGTATTAGCCTGGGCAATGTCGTGCCAGTATCCTGGTCAATTGATTTTGCCGCAACGTTGGCCTTGCTTGCCTTGATGCTACCGCTGGCCAATACCCGACCCATCATCTTCTCGGTGCTGGCTGCCGGCGTGGTGGCCTGGGTTGCACAAACGTTACCCCTACGCTTAGGGCTGCTGGCTGCCGTGGTGACCGGGATTGTGATGGGGATGTGGGTCGAAGCCAAGCAACGGTCGGGTGGACGGGTTTGATGGGCGACATCACCTATGTTTACTCGGCGATCCTATTGCTTGGCTTGTGCGTGGTCATTTGTCGCACGGGTTATTTGGTGTTTGGACACTATTTTCCGTTGCCGCCCAAACTGCGAAGTGCTTTGCGTTATGCACCGTTAGCCGCGCTGGTGGCAATTATTATCCCTGATGTACTACCTTGGGAGCTGCAGTCCGGACCACAGTTTGACCTGAAGTTTTTGGCCGCTGGGGTGTCGGTGTTGGTGTTTTTAGCAACGCGTAATGGGTTGCTGGTGATTGTGTCCGGAATGCTGGCGTTGTGGTCGCTGCGGGGATTATTACTGTTGTTTTAGGGTCGCAAAGACCCTTTACTCGCCCGGTGGTCTAAGGGGAATCCCGAACTTTGACAGTTGACTAGAGTACACTAGCACGCGTTTCCTTAAATAATTCAATGACTTCAATCATTCAAACTACTTGACCTCTACCACTCAACCTTCTGACATCGCTGTCGCGCCAATTCCAACCTTTGCTGAAATCGGGTTGCATCCAGCGCTGATGCAAGCCGTGCTTGATACCGGCTATACCGTTCCCACTCCGATTCAGGCGCAAGCCGTACCGCTTGCCATGGCTGGGCAAGACGTGATGGGCGCAGCTCAAACAGGTACCGGTAAAACCGCGGCGTTTACCTTACCGATTTTGCATCGGCTGATGGCTTCGGCGAATAGCAGCGCCTCGCCTGCACGTCATCCGGTTCGCGCTTTGATTTTGACGCCAACCCGCGAGCTCGCAGACCAAGTGGCCGATAGCGTTAAGCGCTACAGCAAGCTCACGCCCTTGCGTTCGACGGTGGTGTTTGGTGGTGTAGATATCAACCCGCAAAAAGAGGCTTTGCGTAATGGTTGCGAAGTGCTGATCGCGACGCCCGGGCGTTTGCTCGATCACGTTGAGCAGCGCAACGTTAATCTAAGTCAGGTCGGAATTTTGGTTTTAGACGAAGCTGACCGCATGCTCGATATGGGTTTCTTGCCTGATCTTGAGCGAATCATCCGTCTGTTGCCTACACCGCGGCAAACCTTGCTTTTTTCGGCAACGTTTAGCAATGACATTCGTAAGCTTGGGCGCACCTATTTAAATAGCCCCATTGAAATTGAAGTGGCTGGCCGCAACGCAACGGCTGACACCGTGACACAAGTGGCTTACGCCATGTCGGGTGACGCCAAGCGGGCGGCTGTTGTGCATTTAGTGAAATCGCGCGGTCTCAAGCAAGTGATCGTGTTTTCAAATACCAAAATCGGTACCGGTCGTTTGGCCCGTCAACTTGAACTCGACGGCGTGCGTGCCGAGTCGATTCATGGCGACAAAACACAAGCAGATCGTATGAAAGCCCTCGAGGCCTTTAAAGCGGGCGAGCTTGAAGTTTTGGTTGCTACCGACGTTGCGGCGCGTGGCCTGGATGTGGCTGGTGTGCCCTGTGTGATTAATTACGATTTACCACATAGCGCCGAAGATTACGTTCACCGTATTGGTCGTACTGGTCGTGCTGGGGCGCTAGGCGAGGCGATCTCATTATTTGCTCCGGCCGAAGAAAAATATCTGCTAGATATTGAAAAGCTTATCAAAAGTTCAATCGTACGTGGC
>CALFXX010000131.1 GCA_937952975.1 uncultured Alcaligenaceae bacterium | reverse complement strand
TTGCAAACCCAAGATGTACATCCAGCCAATATCAAGTTCGTACCACTTGCTTGAAAACTTCGCCGAGGTACCAAAAGCGTGGTGGTTGTTGTGAAGCTCTTCGCCGCCGATCAAAATACCGATTGGGAACACGTTGGTGCTCGTATCTGGCGAAGCAAAATTACGGTAGCCGAAGTAATGACCCACACCGTTGACCACGCCCGCGGCCCAAAACGGAATCCAGGCCATTTGCACAGCCCATACGGTCAAGCCCAACGCGCCGAACAAGGCCACGTCAATGACTAGCATGATCAGGATGCCACGGGCGCTGAAGCGCGAATAAACGTGTTTTTCGACCCAGTCGTCGGGCGTGCCGTGACCAAATTTAGAAAGCGTTTCGGCATTTTTAGATTCGTGCCGATAGAGCTCGGCGCCACTAAACATTACCTTATTAATGCCGTAAATCATTGGCGAATGCGGATCACCTTCACGTTCGCAACGCGCGTGATGTTTACGGTGAATCGCGACCCATTCTTTTGTCACCATACCGGTGGTTAACCACAACCAAAAACGGAAAAAGTGCATCACGATCGGATGCAAATCAAGACCACGATGAGCCTGACTGCGATGCAAAAAGATCGTAACGGCCGCGATGGTGACGTGTGTCAGGCCCAGGGTGATCAGGGCAACTTGCCACCACGAAGCCTGCAGCACACCGCCGGCAACAAAAGAAATGATTTCGTTCATATAAAGATAGATCGCCTAAGACAATATCGTTAATTGCATTTTAGCCTAACCGAGCGGTTTACTTCGAGTCTTACCGCAAGGTTTTTGCGTAAAATCAAGCAACTAAGTCTTTTTTCCTCGCCCCGCCGTCTTGCTGGCTCTTGGTTTTTTAGCGGGATTAGCAGGCTCTGAATCCTCAATCTCAGATTCATGTTGATACCCGGGATTTAAACCATCTTTAGCCAAAAAGGCAGCAAACGCATCAATCGCTGAGGCGGGTTTAGGCGACGTTGTTTGCGCAACTGTTGGCGATTCAGCCGTTTGGGCTTCCTCACCCACCACAGCCGCGGGTAATTCTGCTGCAGCGACGCTGTCAGCCTTCTTCGCCCTCGACGCTCTGACTTTCTTCTCGATCGGCTTTGCGGCCTCGACTGCGTTAAGTGGCTCGGCCGCCGCGGTCACCTCAGCTACTTCAGCTACTTCAGCTACTTCAGCTACTTCAGCTACTTCAGCTGCTTCGGTCACTTCGGCTGCTTCGGTCACTTCGGTCACTTCGGCTACTTCGGCTACTTCGGCTACTTCGGCCATTTCGGCTGACGCGACCGAATCAGCCTTCTTGCGCGGTTTGGCCCTGGCTACTTTCTTTGGTGCATCAACAGCCTCACTATCTTCAGCGAGTTCGATCGAGTCTGCAACTGATACCGCTTGAGCCTCAGGCGTCACTGTCGCACCCGCTTTGCGCCGTTCAAACACAGCTGCAAAAAAACCGTCGGTGCCGTGCACATCTGGCCTCAAATTCAAATAAGGCCCTTCAATCTGCAATGGCGTACGCGCAGCAAGCAATTGTGCGGCATCTATCAATTCAAAATCTGGGTGCTCTGCCAAAAAGCGCTCGGCTTGCGCCTGATTTTCTTCAACCAAGACGCTACACGTGGCATACACCAAACGCCCACCCGGGGCGACACAACGCGACGCACTGGCCAAGATTCGGGCTTGCAAAGCCGTCAGCTCTTGCAAACTTTGTACTGACTGGCGCCATTTCAAATCAGGGTTACGGCGCAAGGTACCAATACCGCTGCACGGCGCATCCACTAAGACGCGCTGGGCTTTACCTGCCAAGCGGCGCACACGCGTGTCGTTTTCGTGCTCGAGTACGACCGGCACAATGTTTGATAAACCGCTGCGAGCAAACCGTGGCTTGGCTTTCGCCAACCGCGTTGCTGAAACATCTAAGGCGTACAAGCGCCCAGTTGAGCGCATCAACGCACCGAGCAGCAAGGTTTTACCTCCGGCACCCGCGCAAAAATCAATAACCATCTCACCGCGCTTGGGCCCCACCAACAAGGCAAGCAGCTGGCTTCCCTCGTCTTGCACCTCAATCAAGCCATGCTCAAACTGATGCCACTTATTCATGGTGGGTCGCCCTGTCAGGCGAATCCCCCACGGGGAATAAGGCGTGGCAACCGGCGCATGTCGCACCGCATTGCCGCGCGCTAGGTCAGCCAACATGTCATCTCGTTCCGCTTTCATCGGATTGACGCGAATATCCAGCGCTGCGGGCTGATTCAAGGCCTGCGCGAGCTGCTCAAGATTGGGCATATGCTGCAGGCGCTCGTACAGCCAATCTGGCAGGCTGGTACGCACTTCAACCGACAAGGATTGCTCGTCGATTTGGGCGATACGGTCTAACCAGGCGATTTCGCCCGGATCAAGCACTTCGCGCACGCGACCATTGTCAATCATCACGATGGCGCCTTGAATGGCCAGACGCCGCACGGCATTACCCACACCACTTTCAGCAAGTTGTCGATACCGACGCAAATTACGCAATACGTCGTAGACCACCTCGGCTACTTCGGCGCGATCACGTAGACCCAGCTTTGGATGCGCCCGAAACCAGTGCGACACAACCGAGTCTGCCGCGAAGCGCCAGGTCAGCACCTCGTCAAGCACTTGCCGAATTTGATCTAAGCGAATCGTCATTGGCGGCAAGCGAGGCTTGACACGCCCGGTATAGGTTGACTGCTGCGGCTCGCCGCGTGGCCCCCCAGAACGTTCTGCGCCATACTCGCCGCCCGAGCGCGGCGCACCTGAGCGCTGCGCAAAGGGCGTAGCATTCATCAGCCGCTCTGTCGCAGAGCCTTTTCGTGGCAGCGGGTTGCCTGCAGCACGCGCCGCCTCGCGCGCAGCCTCTTTGGTGCCCACGCGTGAGGCTCCTGTTATCCCACCGGCGTCACTTTTGAGCCGGCCGCCATGCCCCTCGGCACGGGCTTGCGCAAACGACTTAATCGAGCGTTTTGGCCCGGTTGAAGGTTGACCACGGTCTGTCTTCTTAGAATCAATCATTGCGCGTGCTCCGATACAAATAAGCGCCTGGGTGCACCCTCAACCTGAACACGTTGATCAGGCATAAGTTTGACCCGCGACTGCGCAAGCCAAGTGGCAACTGCGGGGTACACCCGATGCTCAACGGTCAGCACGCGTGCAGCAAGTGTGTCGGGGGTGTCGTCGGGCATCACCGGCACAACCCCTTGGGCAATAATTGGACCATGATCAAGCACTGGCGTCACAAAATGCACAGTGCAACCATGACTTTGCACCCCCGTTGCCAACGCCTGCTCGTGTGTATGCATACCCGGAAACGCTGGCAACAGCGAGGGATGAATATTGACCAGACGCGCGGCATAGTGTTCGACAAACGCCGGCGTCAAAATGCGCATAAACCCCGCCAACAACACATAATCAGGCGCGTACCGATCAATGACGGCGGCCAAAGCCTGATCAAATGCTTCACGCGACGAAAAATCACGATGTGCAACGACCTCAGTTGCGATACCCTGCCCCTGTGCCCATTGCAAACCGGCGGCCTGTGGGCGGTTAGACACCACTGCCACCACTTCACCCGCGCAGGCTTTTGACTGGCACGCCCGCACAAGCGCCTGCATGTTCGACCCGGTTCCGGAGATCAAAATAACGAAGCGACAGTGCGATTTTTGGGGTTCAGACATGGTTTTCCACAGACAAGATAGCCTGAAATTGTAAACTGTTGCTCGTGAACACCTCTTTCAGCATTTTTCGTCAAGCTTCGGCCCCTATGTTGCGGCGACCAACCGCGCTCTCTATCGGTAACTTTGATGGAGTGCATTTAGGGCATCTGGCCATGCTCAGCCAAGTGACGGGCGCCGCCCGCGCTCGTGCGCTCGTGCCAACGGTCTTAACCTTTGAACCGCACCCGCGGCAGTTTTTCGCTGAAAAGAACCGGCGACCTGAACTGTCCCCGCCGCAAATCAACGGTCTACGCGACAAACTCAGCGCGCTACAACAAGGCGGGATTGAACAAATCGTACTTGCACGCTTTAATCAAAACTTTGCTGAAATGTCGGCACACGACTTTATCGAGGGGCTTTTGGTCAAAGGGCTCAACGCCCGCTGGCTGATCGTCGGCGAAGACTTTCGCTTTGGCCGCCAGCGTTCGGGCGATGTGGCCCTGCTAAAAAAGCTCGGCCCACAATTTGGTCTTGAGGTACACACGCTCTCTGAAGTGAAAGATCAACTCGGCCACCGTGTTTCAAGCTCTGAAGTTCGCGCTGCGCTGGCCGCAGGCGACCTGACACAAGCCCAAAATCTGCTTGGGCGCCCCTACGCCATGACGGGTCACGTCATACACGGTCAAAAACTTGGCCGTACGCTGAACATGCCTACCCTGAATATGCGAGTCACCACCCGGTGCGCAGCCCGTTCAGGGATCTATGTTGTACGCGTTCATGGCTTAGCCCAACAAGCTTTGTCAGGCGTCGCCAGCCTAGGGGTACGCCCAACCGTCGAAGACAATGGCCGCATCTTGCTCGAGACCCATCTTTTTGATGTCAATGTCGATGCGTACGGTAAACTCATTCGCGTTGAGCTTCTCAAACATCTTCGCGACGAAGAGAAGTTTCCTGATCTCCCAACCTTGACTGCCGCCATGCATGCCGATGCACAACATGCGCGGGCTTATTTTACGCCCCATGGACTATAAACAAACTCTTAATCTGCCCGACACCCCGTTTCCGATGCGCGGAGACCTGCCACGTCGCGAGCCTTTGTGGGTCGCACAATGGCAAGAAAAACGCGTCTATCAGGCGATTCGCGAAGCCAGCAAAGGGCGCCCTACCTTTTTATTGCATGACGGCCCACCCTATGCCAACGGTGACATCCACATCGGACATGCAGTTAACAAAATTCTAAAAGATATCATCGTCAAAAGCCGCAACATGGCCGGCTTTGATGCTGCGTATGTGCCCGGCTGGGATTGCCACGGCATGCCGATTGAAATCCAGATCGAGAAAAAATACGGCAAGCATTTGCCGGTTGCTGAGGTGCAAGCCAAGGCGCGTGCCTACGCACTTGAGCAAATCGAACGCCAGAAAAAGGATTTTGAACGACTCGGTGTGTTGGGCGACTGGAACCGCCCCTACCTGACGATGAACTTCAGCAACGAGGCGAACGAAATTCGTGCGCTTGGTCGAATCCTTGACAAGGGCTATGTGTTCAGAGGCCTCAAGCCCGTGAACTGGTGCTTTGATTGCGGCTCAGCGTTGGCTGAAGCTGAGGTTGAATACGCTGATCGCAAAGATCCAGCGGTTCATGTCGCATTTCCGTTTATCGATCGCGCTGCACTCGCTAAAGCTTTTGGTTTGCACGAGGTTGAGCCCGGCGCCATCGTGATCTGGACAACGACCCCTTGGACCATCCCGTCAAACCAAGCGCTGAACCTTCACCCTGAATTTGAATATGCGTTGGTTCGTGTCAGCCCAGCACCTGCAACCGGTGCGCTGTTACTCATTGCAGTTGATCGTGTCCAAGCCTGCCTCAAAGAATGGAACCTGCAAGGCGAGATCATCGCGCGCTGCCTCGGGCAAGCGTTAAATAAACTCGAGTTCGAACACCCCTTGGCGCGCTTTGACGCGGGCTATCAGCGCACAGCGCCGATTTATTTGGGAGATTACGTCACGCTCGACACTGGTACAGGCGTAGTGCATTCGGCGCCAGCCTACGGTATCGAAGACTTTTTATCTTGCAAAGCAAACGGCATGAAAGATGTCGATATCATCAGTCCTGTGATGGGCGACGGCAAGTACGTGCCCAGTTTGCCTGGCTTCGGTGGTTTAAGCATTTGGGCGGCAAATCCAAAAATCGTCGAAGCGCTCGCGCAAGCGGGCACTCTGCTGAAGCAAGAACCGCACGCGCACAGCTATATGCATTGCTGGCGCCACAAAACGCCGATCATTTATCGCGCCACGAGTCAATGGTTTGCTGGGATGGATGTGCAACCCAAGGACGACGCGCCAACACTACGCGACAGTGCGCTCGCCGCGATTGAGGCCACTGCCTTTTACCCTGCATGGGGACGCGCACGCCTGCACGCCATGATCGCGAACCGTCCAGATTGGACTCTCTCACGGCAACGCCAGTGGGGCGTGCCCATGGCCTTCTTTATTCACAAAGAGACGGGTGCCTTGCACCCCGACACCCCTGCTTTGCTCGAGGTCGTTGCGAAGCTTGTTGAACAAGGCGGCATCGAAGCTTGGCAAGCCGTTGAGCCGGCTGACTTGCTTGGACCTGAGGCCGATCAATACGAAAAAAATCGCGATACGCTCGATGTGTGGTTCGATTCCGGCTCGACCCACGCCTTTGTGCTGCGCGACCGCCCCGATGGCAGTGCTGACGGCATTGCCGACCTGTACCTAGAGGGCACGGATCAGCATCGCGGGTGGTTCCACTCCTCGCTGTTGCAAGCCTGCGGCACCAAGGGCCGCGCGCCCTATCGCGGGGTTTTGACCCATGGCTTCACGCTGGACGAAAAGGGCATGAAAATGTCCAAGTCCTTGGGCAATACCGTGGCCCCCCAAGCCGTGATCGACGAATACGGCGCAGATATTCTGCGCCTATGGGTGGCGCAGGCCGATTACACGCTGGATTTGCGCATTGGCAAAGAGATCCTCAAAGGTGTGGCCGACAGCTACCGCCGCCTGCGCAACACGATGCGGTTCTTGCTGGGCAACCTGAAAGACTTTACCGAGGCCGAGCGGGTAGATGCCGCCGATATGCCAGAGCTGGAACAATGGGTGCTGCACCGTCTGGCCGAGCTTGACGCCGAGGTGCGCGAAGGCTTTGGCAAATACGACTTCCAAGGCGTGTTTCAAAAGCTGTTCACCTTTGCTACGACCGATCTGTCGGCGGTCTATTTCGACATCCGCAAGGATTCGCTCTATTGCGATGCGCCAAACAGCCTGACCCGCCGTTCGGCGCGCACGGTTCTGGATATTCTGTTCCACCGCCTGACGACATGGCTGGCCCCGATCTTGGTCTTTACCATGGAAGAGGTTTGGCTGTGCCGTTACCCCGGCGACGACAGCAGCCTGCTTGCCGCCATAAAACAGATGCAAGTCGGCCTCAAGAACATGATCGGCGGAACGCTCAGAACCAGATCGG
>CALFXX010000130.1 GCA_937952975.1 uncultured Alcaligenaceae bacterium | reverse complement strand
TTTTTATCTGCGCCAATTGCGCGATATGAAAGGCGGCATTGGTGTTGCTTGAGTCAGCTTCGATTGCGCGGCAGTAAGTGGTGATCTCAGCGTGCGGAAACACGGCGATATCTTTCGCAAGAAATTGCTGCAGTTGGTGCAGCGCATCAGTAATTTGTTGGCTGTTTTCGCGCTTGTCGGGGTCTTGAGTAACACCGTGCACCAACTTCGGTAACGGTAGCCAATATCGGGCGCCCCTGGCATCGTTGGCATGCAGGCATGCAATGCCGCTCGGTAAATCTTTTAATTGAATAAATAAGGCAAGCTTACGGGCTTTGCGAGCGTTGTCTATTTGCCAGTCAAGCACAGAGGGCGTTGGTGTTTTTGAGTACTCGTCTCGCAAGGTCTCTGCTGTCAAGGCGATGGGCAAAAAGGCGAGTGCCTGTAATTGACGCTCGGTCGTGCGCTTAGCGACCGCGCCGCCACTGGCCTCAATTTTTTGATGTGCCAGTTCTGTGCTCCAAACCTGAGGCTGGTCAAAACCGAATTGCTCAATTGTTGTCATGATCAAACCATTTGATGTTTGTCGTTATTCTTATCTTATCGATATTTCAATTGGATAAACAGATTTAATTAAAAATAAAATACTTATTTTTATTTATTAATGCATATTGCGACACGCGAGTAACCTATGGGTGAATCGACAAGATTGTTAAGAGCTTTTTTTTTGATGACCAAATACTGCAATTATTGAATGTAAGTATTCATAATTTAAATGCATAAAGTAGATATTTTTTGCGCTAAACGGTCATCGTTGATTTGTTAAGGTTGTGTCCATGTGTTGACATCCTTTTACTCGGCAACAAATTTTTTGTGACGACTCAGTGAACAATTTTTTGCGTAGTGCACCTTGCTAGATCGCAAAGCGCTTATAGCGTTGCTTCGTGCTGATGTTCGTCAAGCGTGTACCAGCGCTGGTCATTTTTCGACAAAAAAATTCAAGCAATGGCTTCTGGTGCATGGTCTTGGTCAGTATCCCGAATTGGTTTTCGATCGCGAGTTAAAAACCCATGCGATGTCCAAAAGTCGCAAAGACAAATATGAACTCACAACTCTTCAACGGTTGATATACGAAGCACGGCCAGATCTAAAAGCTGCGTTTTCATTAGATACACAAAAGCAACAGTTTTTGTGGTGGTTCTATACCTTTGGCTTAAACGAACATAAGTTTTGGTTTTACTTAAGTGAGGCCGAGAAAAAATTTGTTCGGAGTTTGCCCGATCCTTGGGCGGCTCGACTCGTTAAGCTTGAAGAAGCTTTCGATGATAAAAGCTCTTCCAAAAAATTTGAGCAACGAGCCTTCGGCGTGAACGTGATCGGCTACGCGTATGGCCAACTTGGGATCGGTGAAGACGCGCGGATGGCTGCGAGGTCTCTCTTAGCTGCACAGGTGCCGTTCAGTATGGTGTCTTTTGCACCAGGTGCTGACATTAGCCAAAACGATCGAAGCATGCAGCAACATGTGGTTGAGCGCGGTGAGTTTGCGATCAATCTGTTTTGTCTGACGGCCGAAGAAACAGGTCGCTACTATGCCGAGCAGGGCTCTGGTCAATTTACCAGTCGCTACAACATTGGCTATTGGCCGTGGGAGCTCGGTGCTTGGCCAGACGCCTGGCAGATGCTATTTGACTTGGTGGATGAGGTATGGGTCTCAAGTCAACATACCTTCGATGCACTAGTACCCGTATGCGATAAGCCTTTGTATCTAATGCCAATGGCGGTTGATCTTCGCCCAGTTAAGCAATTTAAATCGCAGCGCCAAGCGCGTGCGCATTTTGGCTTACCTGCTAAAGCAAAATTATTTTGCTTTTCGTTTGATTTGAACTCGTACATTGAGCGCAAAAATCCTCAAGCTTGTGTTGAGGCATTTTTAATGGCATTTGCTCAAGGCCAATATTCTGAAGAGGTGGTGGGTCTTGTGATCAAGGTTCATGCGCCCAAGCAGCCTCATGAGGCTTGGGATAACCTGAAAGCCTTGGCAGCGCGCGATAGCCGAATTCATATCATTGAACTGACCTTAGATCGAACTGCTTTGTTGGCGCTGTATCAAACCTGCGACTGCTTTGTTTCGTTGCATCGCGCCGAGGGCTTTGGGCGAGGTCTCGCCGAAGCCTTACAACTTGGCCTGCGAGTAATTTGCACAGGTTACTCGGGTAATCTTGATTTTTGCTTTGAGCCAGCCGCTGAATTGGTTGACTATCGCTTAGTCAAGGTTGAGCAGTTGCAGTATCCGCATGCAAAGGGGCAATACTGGGCTGAGCCAAGTATTGAGCATGCCGCTCAACTGATGCAAAAAGTGTTTGCGTTACCTAAGTTGGTGCCTGCGTCAGCAAAGCCAGGGGAATATTTCGCAGAGTTTTCGCCCCTAGTCGTGGGCAATCGTTACAAGCAAAGGCTAAAAGAGATTTATGCAAAAAGGCATGAAATAAACTTAGTCTTTAGCACGGCTATCTAAATGGTTTAATGTGCTTGGTTTAAATATAAAGTTTCATGCATGACAACGACTAATACCCAAAGGCAATACCTACCCGGCGCTGTGAATTTTAGGGCTCCGCTTGATTTGCAAGTTACCCCAACGCCTTTGCGCCGCGGCCTTGTTCTAGGGTCGTGCTTATCGTTAGCGTTGCAGCACAGCTTTAAAAACATCAGTACGGCGTGCCCCTGTGACTTTATTCTGGTTAATGGTCTGTCGTTACTTGAAGATCCACCGCACCCGATTGAAGCCTACGATTTTCAGTTATTGCAGATCCCGTTACGGGCTTTGCTGAACGAAAGCGAATATTTCAATTTAGCCTACGCGTCGCTTGACGCTTATCAGCGTGCCTTTGACGAAGCCTGTGCCCGGCTTGATATGCGCTTGGATATGTTGCTTGAATACAATAAGCAGCATGGCTTATTAAGTTTTGTGGCTAATTTTTTAGTGCCTCAACAACACGCGGGTGGCAGGTTGCTGCCACGTTACGATTTGCGTAATCCAGGTTACTTTGTCGAGCAGTTAAATCAACATCTTGGCCGTACCTTGCAGGCGTATAAAAATGCTTATCTGCTAGATATCGATCAAATCGCCAGCAGCATTGGGCGCCGCTACATACAAGACGACAGCATCTTGACCTGGAACCACGGCAGCCTAAGCACCAACTACGTTGTGCCGCAAGATCGTGACCGCTTAGAAAAACTCACCGCCGTGCACGAAGCGCACGAAGAGTACGACGAGGCGGCGATTGCCAAGTATGTGAATTCAGTCTGGTTTGAGATCGACGCCATGTATCGCTCGATTGCTCAGGTTGATATGGTGAAGATGGTGTTGGTTGATTTAGACGACACCTTATGGCGCGGTTTGCTGGCTGAAACGGGCTCAACGGATATCGAAGGCTGGCCTTTGGGGTTTGTTGAAGCCTTAGCCTATTTAAAACAGCGCGGCATGATTTTAGGTATTGTCTCTAAAAACACCGAAGAGCGCATTGTTGAACTGTGGCCGTATCAACACGTGTTTCCGCTAAGCAACTTTGCGGTCAAGCGTATCAACTGGAATCCAAAACCAGACAACATCGCTGAATTATTGGCTGAAGTGAATCTGTTGCCTAGCAGTGTGCTCTACATCGACGACAACCCGGTCGAGCGCGAGGCCGTTAAACAGGCGTTTCCGGCGATGCGCAGTTTGGGCGCTAACCCTTATCTATGGCGCCGTGTATTGTTGTGGTCACCCGAAACGCAAGTGGCAAATGTAACGGCTGAATCAGCCGAGCGCAGTGAAATGATTAAGGCACAGGTGCAGCGTGAAACTGAGCGTAAAAAATTATCACGCCCAGAGTTTTTAGCTTCGCTGAATGTGTCAGTGTCGTTGGTTGCCATTAGCTCAAGCTCTGATCCAAGGTTTCAGCGGGCGTTTGAGTTATTGAATAAAACGAATCAATTTAATTCGACAGGTAAACGTTGGCTGCCTGCAGAGGCCGAGCAATACCTTGCCGAGCAGGGCGTGTTTTATGCCTTGTCGGTGGTTGATCGCTTTACCTCTTACGGGCTGGTTGGGGTGCTGTGTGTCAAGCACGGCCAAATCGATCAGTTTGTGATGAGCTGTCGGGTGGTGGGGTTGGATGTTGAATTGGCTGCGGTGGCTAAATTAGTGGCCGTGCTGCGGCAAGCCGAAAACGCCCCGATTACGGCATTAAGTATTGAGACTGAGGCCAACCACCTATCGCGTTCGATTTGGTCGAATTGCGGATTTTTGTTGGCGGGTGATCAATATGTGTTGCCCACTGGGGTGGCAGGGTTGCCAATGCCTGCTCATATTATGTTTGCTGAAGCGTAAGCGTCTTCAGCCTGCGACTTTGGCTTGTGTATAAGCCTTAGTCGCTTAGTTCAACCGACATCACTTTTTTAGAAGTCTAAGATGCTAAAAAACAAAAACCTGGTTCAATACTTGGCCTCAGGTTTTAAAGAAGTAGAAGGGTGGTGCGGCGAACAAGTGTTTACAACGCTTGATCTGCTAGACAGCTTAGACATCAACAAAATCGGCGGCTGCCTTGAAATCGGCATTCACCACGGTCAGTCGTATATGTTGCTCAATCAAGTGATTGACGCCGGTGCAACGTCGTATGCGGTGGATATCTTTGATAATCAAGAGATGAACATCGATCAGTCAGGTGTTGGTTCGCTTGCAATCTTTAAAAGCAATCTTGAAAAATACGACGTACATAAAGGTGCGAACACCGTCAGCATCGTGGGCGACTCAACCGACCCCAGCCTAAAGCTTGAAGAGGTGGTGGGTGTTGGGTCAATGCGGTTTATCTCAATTGATGGCGGGCATACGCCCGAACACACCGTATCGGATTTGAATCTAGCCTGCAGGCTGATCAACAACCAAGGCGTGGTGATTTTGGATGATGTCTTGCATCACCATTGGCCTGGGGTGATGGAAGGCGTTGGTAGGTTTTTGCATGGCTATCCAACGCTGGTGCCGTTTGCGTTGGGGCATAACAAGTTGTATCTGTGCAAAATCAGTTATCAGGCGTATTACGTTGAAGCGTTTTCCCAATGCTCGTTGGCGACCCGGCCGGTGGTGTTTTACGGGCACCGTATTATTGCGTTGTAGCGGTTTTGCGTTGTGCTTTTTGCTTTGCACGTGCAACATCACTTAACGCTGCATTCAATAATTGTGAGTTGTTTGCTTTACGAACGACTCTCAAATACTCGGCGATGTCATCGTCAGTCTCTAGGTAATTGGCGGCGTCAAATGGCCGTATTTTGATTTCGTCCATACACTTTCATCCAAAATAAGTTCAAAAACAGTCCGCCATTAATGCTAACCCTCTTGCGTGAGCGGCGTTATTGCTGCAGCACTGTTGTTGGAGATTGTGTGGTTGGTTGTGGCTGTGATGTTTTGGCCGCTGCAAGCGGTTGATCACCGCCCAGTAGTTCACGCATCAGGCTTTGCATCCACGTTGGTAACGCGCTAAAGCCATCAATCAGGTCTTGGCGAATGGTTGCACCGTGGGCGGGGTCTGCCAACACTTGAGTCAAGCGGCGCAGGATACGGTCGCGATCAGAAACCAAGGTGTCTTTCAGCCAATGCACTGCCTGCACGACGCGCATGGCGGGACGGCCTGCCCAGAAGAGGCGACTGGGTGCGGTTTGCTTAAATTCGACGGTCAACTTGTCGAGTTGAATGGCGCGGCGGCGAGCATCAGTATGGATGATGACGCGGGCCGGTACGGCATCGGTCAGGCCGAGATCGTTAGCTGCGGTCATACCGTCTACCAGCATGCGTAATTTGTCTCGACGGGCAACGGCCGCCACCACGGCGCGGTAATCTGGATAGGTCAGGCATTTCGTCAATTTGTTAAACGTTGGTTTGTCATATAGACCACGATCGATACGACGCAGATGACCGCCGTGCACCATGCGCTGCAGGGTTTTGTCAATGGCGTCGCGCTTGCCGAGTTGAGCAAAGTCGGGTGGTACCCAGACTTGACCCAAGTCGCCAGCCTCGATTTGCGCAGCGATGATGGACTTAAGATCAGACATGATTTTCTCCTGTCCGATATTTGTACATTTTTTTCGGACAACATGCAAGCAATTTGTCCGAAAAATGTTGTTTTATTTCGGACGGCAACATCCATTGTCTGATGGCGTTTGAATACCTATCCCGTTTACGCTAAGCGGATTATCTCACCACTTCGCAGAGCGAGGATTGCCCCGCCATGGCTTAATCGTCCACCCTCTGTCCATGGCGGTCGTACATGATGCTTGTAAAATATGGCTATCAACAACTTAAGACGATCGATGCCTATTCTTGCACTCACACCCTCTGAACGACAAAAAATCGTTGACAATGCGTTGGGCATTTTGCGCGTTGAAAATCTAAGCCCAAGTGAGAGCCTTCAAGCTGGGCTTGAGGCATACGTAAACGGTCAAAAAAGCACTACGGATTTGCTCAGCGATCTCAAATCAAAATATGTCACGCCACGACGTAGCTGACATGCTCACCGCCGCCTCGTAGTCAACCTAGCCACCCATCTCCTAACCCAAGCCCGCGCAGCTTTAAACGCGACTTCTGTCGTTTGTAACTCAAGCATGCGTTCTAACGCATACTCAGGCGAGGCAAAGTTATCTAGGCTTTTGTCTCGGTAGCTTGGATACAAAATCAACGCACCCGCCACAAGCTCGGTTACGCTCAGCTTGCGGGTTCTTCTTTCGCACATAAGTTTGTCTACGGTTAACCCCCAACCAGAATAAAACGGTTGGCCGTAGGTCACAACAGTGCAGCCTCTTAATAGCGCTTCAAAGCCCGTCAGGGACGTCATGACGTGTACTTCGTCGACCTCGTTTAATAGATGGTGAATCGACACGTCTGTTAACACTTCGTCGCACAGGCCGGCTAAGGTGTCATCGAGCTCACCTTTGTGACGTAAGCCTGCTACCACATCAGGGTGCGGTTTGTAAACGATATAGGCTTTGGGGTTAGCCTCAAGCACGGCACGTACCAAGTCGATATTGGTGCGAATCACTGGCGCGCCGTACACAATCGAAGCGTCGGTTTCAACCTGGCCTGGCACCAAGATCAAACGCTTGTCATTCGCAGGGCGCGTCCACTGCTTACCGCCTAAATTGTATTTTGAAATGCCCGACTCGATTATTTTTGCGTGCAATTGTTTTGCGCGGTCGAGTAAGCGTTGGTCTGGCTTAAAGTTTTGTAAGATGTTTTCTAAATCAGAGGGGCCTGTCGCATCGTAATAAATGCCGGTCTGGTCTGCGACCCAAGAGGTAGGTCGGATCAGATCAGCCCCTAAGCCTACTGACCGCACAAAGCCATCCTCAAGGCGCACAACGGTTAAGTCTGCGCGGGTGACCTCACGGCTACCCCACACCACAATCGCAGCCCCTTTAGGGATTTGGTTTTCGTGTTTCACAAACTGGACGTTGCTGCCCGCTAAAAACCTTTCGACGCTTGGCTTTTTGTTCCACGAAAAGTTGATCGCGTAGAGCGTAGAGGCAAACCGTGCGCGCATGCTGCGTTGAAATCTTACCCACTCAATTAAATCTTCAACTTCACAGGCCTCTTGTGTTTCAGGGTGGCGATAGCGGGCGTACTCAACCAGTGCGGCGTGGGCGAGTTGCTCAAGCGTAATGGGTTTGCGTCGCTCGGGCGCTGGCTGTGAGTCATGCGTAAGCCCCCAGCCCGCATAAAACGGCATCCCAAAGCAATGCACGGTTTTACCCCAGAGCAAGGCTTCAAAGCCAATTTGAGAAGTCACCGTATACACGGCAGTAGCATTCTCTAGCAAGCGGGTAGGGTGCACATCATCACTAATAAAGTGCAGGCGTGGGTTATTTGATAACTTTTCAATATCAAAATAGCCACGCTTTAAGCCTGCTTTGACAGCAGGATGGATTTTTATAAGCACTGTGCATTCAGGGTAATCACGTTGTGCGGCTTCAAGCATCTGGTTAAAGCTTTGGCGATCGGCCAAGCCCCAAATCACCGAAGCGTCACCACGCGTTTGATCCGCCACTAAGACGTAATCGTTAGGCAGCACGCGACTGTATTCGCGCAAATGGTTGTACTTTGACACGCGGGCTGCGCGCCACTGGGCAATCAAGGCCTGTGCACGCAATAGCTTGTCTTCAGTTAAGCGTTGCGCAGCTAAACGCTCAAAACGAGACGGAGTTGTCGCGTCGTAATAGACACCAATGTCGTCAATGATCATCGCCTGTGAAGGCGTGTCAGGCCCCAAGCCAATTGAGCGTATGAAGCCGTCTTCTAAAGATAGGTAGGGCAATTGCTTGGCATCTGCGTACTGCATCGCCCGCTGCGCCGTTGATTTATGCCCCCAACCAGCCACCGCCGAGATCGGCTGCCAAAAGCGCCCAAACCTTGCCCTGACAACACGATCACCCAACCATGCTTCGATACCGGGTATCTCGGCGATGCCTTTAGACATCACTCCAATCGAGATCGGAAGAGCGTCGTG
>CALFXX010000129.1 GCA_937952975.1 uncultured Alcaligenaceae bacterium | reverse complement strand
CTGATGGCGAGTGTACCGATCAGGTCACCGCGGATGGTTTTGAGAAACCTCTGAATATTTGTTGTTCGATCAAAAAAACGGGCTCTGATATTTTGGTGGATTACGCGGGCACTGATCCGCAAATCGATAAGCCTATCAACTCGGTTTACAACTTTACGTTCGCGTATAGTGCCTACGCGATTAAGTGTGCTTTTGATCCAAACTCACCTAACAACGATGGCGGCTTGCGGCCGTTGACACTGTTGGCGCCCGAGGGGTCGCTGGTGAATCCTACGCGACCAGCCCCAGTGTGGGGACGCCATTTGTCAGGTCACTATTTACCCTTCGTGATTTTTGGTGCCTTATCAAAAATCATTCCTGAAAAAGTCATTGCAGATAGTGGCTCACCCATCTGGAACGTCTACTTCAAGGGCGTTGATCGTTCAAATCGAAAGTTTGTCAAAATGTTTTTTATGAGTGGCGGTTATGGTGCACGTGCCCAAAGTGATGGGCCGGCATGCTTAAGCTTTCCGACAAATATTGCCAATAATCCGATCGAGCAGTTTGAAAATCAGGCGCCGATGCTGATTACTGAAAAAAGTCTGATCACAGATAGTGGCGGTGCGGGTATGTACCGCGGCGGCATGGGGCAACGCTTGTCGTTTCAATCGTTGTCGCCCGAGCCCTTGACTTTCATGATTCGCCACGAAAGGG
The DNA here is from genome assembly GCA_937952975.1 of uncultured Alcaligenaceae bacterium. Classification (GTDB taxonomy): domain Bacteria; phylum Pseudomonadota; class Gammaproteobacteria; order Burkholderiales; family Burkholderiaceae_B; genus Zwartia. The sequence goes on along the minus strand of CALFXX010000129.1, from coordinate 36,952 downwards.
TCAAGTACCCCCCGCGTGGTTTTTTAGGTGGGTTGGATGGCAGGCTAGGCGTTGATTTGCTTGACGGGCAGCGCATTGCCGGTAAGTCAGTCACAACCATTGGTCAGGGTCAAACCGTCACCTTTGAGACGCCAGGAGGCGGAGGGATGTTTTCACCCCTCAAGCGCGATTCAACGGCCCTGGCCAAAGATATACAAAATGGTGTGGTGTCAGCGCTGAGTGCAGAACAGGATTACGCCGCGTCAAAGACGCTGATCACACAAGCGCTTGCGGCGACTCCTTCAAGGAGTGCGTCATGAGCGCGTCGACTCAAACACTTTTGGCGCCGTTTCGTATTGGCGTCGACATCGGAGGCACCTTTACAGACCTGGTGTTGGTTGACGCGCGAGGTGAGTTGCGCAACGAAAAAGTCTTGACGACACCACATGATCCTTCGATTGGTGTGTTAACGGGCATTCAGCTGATTCTTGAAAATAACAGGGTGCAGGCGCGCGATGTTCAAAACGTGATCCACGGCACCACATTGGTTGCTAATGCGCTGATCGAAAGAAAGGGTGTGCGCACTGCGTTAATCACCACTGCAGGTTTTCGTGACGTATTACAAATTGGCCGCGAGTGGCGCTACGATATTTATGATTTGTTTTTAGCGCCAGTCGAGCCACTCGTGCCGCGTGCACTGTGCTTTGAAATCAAAGAGCGCGTTGGGCACGATGGCTCGGTGCTTGAGCCCTTAGACTTGAGCGCACTGCCGCACATCGCCAACCAAATTAAGCAGGCAACGGTGGATGCCGTAGCGGTCTGCTTGTTGCATTCGTTTCAATTTCCTGAGCACGAGATAAAAATTAAGCAGGCACTTGCCGCGCTTTTGCCTGATGTGGCCGTGTGCATTTCTAGTGAAGTGATGCCCGAGATTGGCGAGTATGAGCGCACAGCGACAACGGTTTGTAACGCCTACGTGCAGCCGTTATTTCAAAAATATATCTCGGCCTTGATGAACGGTTTAAAGCAGTTAGGCATTCATCAAGACCTGTACTTGATGCAGTCTGATGGTGGTACGGTTCATTTCAACACTGCCATTGAGTACCCGATCAGATTGGTGCAGTCTGGCCCCGCCGGCGGCGTACAAGCAACCTCGTTGATCGGTCAGATGGCTGATTTGACGCAGATCTTGTGTTTCGACATGGGTGGTACAACGGCCAAAGCTTGCTTGATTGATGATGGCAAAAGTGCGGTGACCACTGACTTTGAAGTGGCGCGACTTCAACGTTTTAAAAAGGGCAGTGGCATTCCGTTAAAAGTCCCCTCAATCGATATGATTGAAATCGGCTCGGGTGGTGGCAGTATTTCTCGTATCAATAGCCTGGGCCTGATTCAGGTCGGGCCCGATAGTTCGAGTGCTGTGCCAGGCCCAGCTTGCTATGGTCAAGGGGGGCAAGACGCTACCGTGACTGATGCCGATCTGGTGCTGGGCTATCTGGATGCAAACTCGTTTTTGGGTGGGTCGATGGTACTGGATTTGGCCGCAGCCAAGCAGTGCATCCATACTCAAATTGCCCAACCGCTTGCAATCAGTGTCACAGAGGCTGCCTTCGGTATCCATGAGACGGTGAATGAAACAATGGCGCAGGCTGCCAGCATTCATGCGCTTGAAAAAGGTCTGAAAGCCTCGAGCTATGCGATGATCCCGATCGGTGGAGCAGGGCCGGTGCACGCCTGCCACGTTGCGCTCAAACTCGGCATTGAGCGGTTGGTCATTCCGCTTGGGGCAGGCGTTGCCTCGGCCTTTGGGTTTTTAGCGTCTCCAATGTCTTTTCAATTTGTCCAAGCATCGGTATCACCTGTTGCGACCTTAGAGCCCCAAGCGGTCGACCAGCTGATCGAAGGCTTGAAAAATAAAGGTCTGGCGATGCTGGCGCAGTCGGGCCTCGCTGCCGAGCGATGCAGTACGCACGTAAGTGCGGCGATGCGCTATGTTGGTCAAGGCTATGAAGTTGAAGTGCCTGTTTTGTTGAGCCGTCTGGCTCATGATTTTAAACAGCACCTGACCGAAGAATTTAGCCGCTGCTACCAAAACTTGTACGGACGCGCCGAAAGTGACACACCCGCTGAGGTGGTGTCCTGGCGCGTCGTTGTTCAAGGCCCCACGCCTGACTTGCTTGATCAGCTCAAAGCGCAGCTCGGGCAGACGCGAGCGGCGATGCAGTCAGCCGACTCAGCGATTAAACGCTCTCGAGAAGTTTTCTGCATCTTCACACGCGATTTTGTTCAAACGCCTGTCTACGATCGCTACGCTTTGCAGGCTGGGATGTGCTTTGAAGGCCCCGCGATTGTAGAAGAGCGTGAGTCGACTGTCGTTGTTCCAAAGTATGCCAACGTGCAGATTGATCAGCACCGTAATATGTTGATTCGTCTGGTCACACCCTCTCAACAGGTTTAAATTTATGTTGAATAGTTCACAGAACATAACAGTCGTCCAGGCGCTGGTGCAAGCGTTGGCGCGCGCCGGTGTCCGTCAGATGTTTGGCCTGCCCGGTGGCGGCTCATCTTTGGATCTCATCGAGGCTGCTGCCGAGGTAGGGATTGAATTTGTACTCACGAAAACCGAAAATGCCGCCATTATGATGGCCGGCGCTCTGGCTGAAACGACCGGAGTACCGGGTGTTGCTCTGATGACCAAGGGCCCAGGCGTGGCGAATGCTGCTAATGGTGCGGCCTACGCAAAGCTCGATCGTGCTCCTGTGATTGTGATTACTGACGGGTTTACTGAAAAACAGCTGGTTTACATCACACACCAGGTCTTTGATCAAAAGGCGCTGTTGCAGCCTGTTGTCAAAGGGGTGACGCGGCTAGAGTCCGAGCAACCCGCCACTGAAATCGCCAAGATCATTTCTTTGGCCTGCCGGACACCCATGGGCCCTGTGCATATTGAACTAACCGGCGAGGTCGCACGCAGGTTGATTCCCCAGCCTCAGATACAAGCTCAGGTGCGCTCAGCTGTTTTGACTGACTCTGTTGGACTGCAAAGCGTCGCAAAACGTATTGAACAGTCTAAAAAGCCGGTTTTGATTGTTGGGCTTGAAGCGCGGCAATGCGATGCCCAAGTCAGGCAGTTGGCAAAGTTGCTGAAATGCCCTGTGTTGCAAACCTATAAGGCAAAAGGGGTTGTGTCTGATTTTGATCAACAGGTTGTCGGGATATTCACGGGCGGCAGTCAAGAGGCAGACTGCCTGGCGCAGTCCGACTTAATGGTGATGGTGGGCCTTGACCCCGTCGAAATGATTCTGCAACCTTGGCCCTATAACAGGCCTGCGGTTGAGCTCGCTAATGCGCTTCATGCCATTCACTACATCACACCTGACGCCCGTGTCACCCAGGATTTAAAGCACCATGTGGCGCAACTGACCGAACGCCTCAGCGGGTATACCTCTGACTGGACGCTCGAGGTCATCACTCAACTGCGCAGCGATGTGCTGACACGCTTAACCTATCCGCCAATCGAGTTTGGTGTCGCACCTGATCGCGTGGTTCAGCTTTCAGCACAAGTCGTGGCTGACCATAAGCTTCGGCCACGCATGGCTGTTGATGCGGGTGCGCATATGTTCTCGGCGACGGCATTTTTTCCGACGACGCAACCGGGTGATGTCTTAATCTCAAATGGCTTGGCCACGATGGCTTTTGCGTTGCCTGCGGCAATTGCCGCAGCGCTTGATGAACCGACGCAGCCGGTCATGTGCTTCACCGGCGATGGTGGGTTGATGATGTGTCTGGGCGAGCTGTGCACGGCGATCGAGGTTGGCGCCCGCATTGTTGTGGTGGTGTTTAACGACAGCGCGCTGTCACTCATTGATATCAAGCAGCAAAGTAAACAAATGCCTAGTCGCGGGGTGCGCTGGGGGCGGCATAACTTTGCGCAGGCCATGCAAGCGCTTGGCGGTAAAGGGTTTGAAGCGACCAGTGAAGCACAGTATCAAGAAGCAATGCATCAAGCATTAACGTACGACGGCCCCAGTTTGATTGATGTGCAAATTGATCCTTCTGGATATTCGCAACAACTGAAAGCGATGCGAGGTTAAGGTATCGCGCGAGTCTTGATTCTTTAGGGGTGTATCGTGTTGAAACTATTTGTCAAGGTGTGCACTAGCCTGCTTTTGTTGTGTTTAACGACTGCCCCAAGTCTGGCGCAGTCTACTGAAAAGTTTCCAACAAAACCTATCACGATTATTGTTGGCTTTGCTGTGGGTGGCGGAGGAGATATTTCATCTCGTTGGGTGGCCGATTATCTGCGTGAGCGCTGGAAAGTGCCGGTCGTCATCGATAACAAGCCCGGTGCGGGTGCCACGATTGCTGCCAGCTTGTTGGCGCGTGCAAAACCCGATGGCTACACGATTGCCTTAGCAACGACGAGTCCGTTTACGGTGGCTCCATATTTTCAAGCGCTCAATTACGATCCAGGTAAAGACTTCACCTACTTGTTTCAAACACTCGTGAGTGCCCAGCCTTTGTTTGTCAAAGCCGATACGCCCTTCAAGACAATACAAGAGTTAATGACTTGGGCAAAAGCCAACCCTAATAAGCTTTTTTGGTCAACAGCGGCAACCAACGGTGGCACGCACATCTCAACGCAAGCCGCGTTTAAGGCCGCAGGCATTCAGGCCACGTATGTTCCTTATAAGGGTGGTGCTGATGCGATGAATGGGTTGCTAGGGGGCCAGATTCAGGCGCTCGTTGCCGCTGAGTTTCCTCCTCATGCAGCGGCGGGCACCATACGACTATTGGCCGAGAGCGGTCCCGATAAAATCCCAGAGTACCCACAAGTCCCAACGTATAAAGAATTGAATTTTCCGATATCTGTACCAATTTTTTATGGTTTCGCTGGCCCAGCCGGTATGGAACCTGAGGTGATTAAAGAATGGGAGTCTGCGGCCGCTGATATGGTACACACGCCTGGGTTTATTGAGTTAGTCAATAAATTAAAAGGGACGCCTGCTTATCTCGGCCATACGGCATTCACTGAGTCGGTGACGGGCGTATATCGGCAGATGGGTAAGTTGATTCCAGAATTAAATCTAAAAAAGGACTAGAACGATGTGGCAACCCAAAATTATTTTACAAAATGACAAGCTGCTACCTTACGAGCAAGCCAGTGTCCATCCAATGTCCTTAGGGATGACCTATGCCACCGCAGTCTTTGAAGGCTTGCGTGCGTATCGCAACCCAACCACAGGCGAGTTTAAGATTTTTAGATTCGCTGAACACTTTAAGCGCCTACTTCTTGGTATGAAGGTCATGCGTTTCGATCACTCTTTGACAGAAGACGGAATGCGCGAGGCGCTCTCTGGACTCATTCGTGCGAACGAGCCGGATGACGATGTGTATATTCGTTTGCTGGTGTATATCGAAGCGCTTGGCTTGATGGCACAGACCGGCCCAGTGGGGTACACCGCTGCAGCCTCACCACGTGAGCGCCCCAAGTTTGCCGATACGGGCATGAGCCTGGGCGTCAGCTCTTGGAGCCGTTTAGCGGACAACGCGAGCCCACCACGCATTAAAGCGACAGCCAATTACCATAATGCACGTTTGACTCAACTTCAGGCCAAGTCTGATGGCTATGATGGCGCACTGATGCTAACGCCTGCGGGCAAGGTTTCTGAAGCGCCAATTGCGTGTTTCTTTATGGTGAGAGACGGAAAGTTGATTACGCCTAATATTGGTAGCAATATTTTAGAAAGCGTCACCCGCGACACTATCATCACCTTGTACGAAGAAGCAACGGGGCAAGCCGTTGTTCAGCGCGAGGTTGATCGCAGCGAGCTGTATTTTGCAGACGAAGCTTTTTTGTGTGGTACTGGACAAGAAATTATTCCGGTGGTGAAGATTGATCGTTTGCCTGTGGGCGATGGCACGATTGGGCCGATCACAAAAAAAATGCAGAAAATTTATTTTGACGCGGTGCGCGGTCTGATTCCAGATACGCATGGTTGGCTGACAAAAGTATAAAACTGATGAAACGTTTTTCTCACCGCATGGCTGCGGTCGATATCCCCGTGATGCCTGCGATTGCGGCTTTGGTGCGCGACAATCCGGGCACCATTTCGTTGGGGCAGGGCGTGGTGAATTACGGGCCGCCTGCTCAGGCTATTGCGGCGTTGCCTGGGTTGATGAGTGATTTAGGGCTCAATAAATATCAGGCGATTATTGGCCATCCGGCCTTGATCGATGCCCTGACTCAAAAGTTGGCTGACGAAAACAATATTCACTGCGGATCAGATTCGGTTGTGATGGTGACTGCCGGCAGCAATATGGCCTTTTTGAATTGCCTGTTGGCTGTGGGTGATCCAGGCGACGAGTTTATTTTGCCAACACCGTATTACTTCAATCAAGAAATGGCTATCCGGATGGTTGGCTGCGTCCCGGTTCCGGTACCTGTGAATGATGATTGGAGCTTGAACGTTGAAGCACTTGCTGCGGCTGTGACGCCACGCACTCGAGCAATTGTGACGGTTTCGCCTAATAATCCAACGGGTGCGGTGTATTCAAAAGAGTCGCTCACTGCCGTCAATACTTTGTGCGCTGAAAAAAATATTTATCACTTCAGTGATGAGGCGTATGAATACTTTACCTACGATGGGGTAGAGCACTTTTCACCTGCGTCGTTACCTGGGGCACATCGACACACTATTTCGTTTTATTCGATGTCAAAAAATTACGGCATGGCAAGTTGGCGAATCGGCTATGTTGTGTTTCCGGCAGACTTGCTTGAGGCGATGAATAAGGTCCAAGATACAAATCTTATTTGTGCGCCTGTTGTGTCGCAAATGCTGGCACTTGAGGTACTGAAATATGGTCGCGCCTGGGTGCAACCTAAAATCGATGCACTCGCTGCGGTACGAAAAAATGTGTATCAACGCCTTGAAGGCTTAGGCGAACTGGTGCAATTTCCGCAGACGCAGGGGGCTTTTTATGTCTTTCTTAAGTTGCCGGCTCTGGCTTCAGGCCTCGATCCCTTGGTGTTTAATCGAACGATGGCGCAACGACATCAGGTCGTGTCGGTGCCTGGCTTTACGTTCGGCCTACTGGATACTCAGCAGGCGAACTATCAGCGTTTGTCGTATGGGGCTCTTGAGGCCGCCAGCGTCGAGCAAGGCGTTGAACGCTATGTGACTGCGGTCAAAGACTGGTACACGTCAGCGCATTGTTGAGCGTTCTGCAACGCTCAGTGAGAGTTGGCAACGATTCAAACGCGCAAAGGTCATTGGATGCAACTAAATCGTCAACCCTGTTTTTGCGGTCGTACAAATCAAAATAAAATTGCGCTGTTTGGCCAGTGTTGTGGCCGTTATCTTGACCACTTTGACACCACACCAGCCCCAGATGCTGAGAGCCTGATGCGTTCTCGGTACAGTGCGTTTGTACTCGAGCGTGGTACGTACCTTCAACAAACGTGGGCCAAGGGTCAGCGCCCTGCAGAGCTGAGCTTTGAGCCAGACGTCAAGTGGCTGGGCCTTGAGGTGAAATCACATCGAATGACAGGGCCTGCTCAAGCCGAAGTCGAGTTTGTTGCGCGTAGTCGCTTAAAAGGCGTCCCAACACGGCTGCATGAATTGAGTCGTTTTATAAAGGATGCGGGACGCTGGTTTTATGTGGATGGCACCCTGCGCTAAAGCGTTTAGTCTTTGAACGCCTCGGCGATCTCATTAAAGGCATTTGTTTCACACAAAAAGGCCTCAACCACGAGCGGGTCGAATTGGATTCCCTTTTTTTCGGTGATGAACTGAACGGCATTCTCGTGCGTCCAGTGCTTCTTGTAGACTCGTTCTGAAACTAAGGCGTCATAGACATCTGCGAGCGCCATGATGCGAGCTTCTAAGGGGATCTCTAACCCGCTCAACCCTCTAGGGTAGCCTTCGCCATTCCAGTATTCATGGTGTCCGCCGGCGATATGTTGGGCGACCGTCAAAAGGTGGCTATGTTCTTTTTCATGCTTGGTTGCGGCAAGTGTGTTTTCGCCAATAATGGCATGGGTCTTCATGACCATCCACTCATCCTCGGTTAAGCGCCCGGGCTTTAACAAAATATTATCTGGGATACCGACTTTGCCAATGTCGTGCAGTGGCGCTGCTTTAAACATGGTGTCGATGTCAGCATCGCTTAATTCGTCAAGATAATGACCCATTGCGCGAAGCCGCAAGGCAATCGTTTTGACGTAACGCTGCGTGCGCAGAATATGCTGGCCGGTTTCATTGTCGCGAGCGAGTGCAATGGCATTGAGCGTCGACAGCATTTGCTCTTCGAGATAGAGCGTTCTTTGATTCGCAAGCTCGAGCAATTGCGCTTGCGATTGCAATAACAGGGCTTTTTGCAATTCAAGCTCTGACACATCGACATGTGTGTATACAGTATCTTGGTGTACTGCTTTTTGAGTAATGATGCGTACCGTACGCTGACCGGGTAAGGTAATGTCAAAGGGCGTGCCCGAAAAATTCAACTGCTCGGTCAAATCAATACGTGTTTTTTTGGTAGCTTGTGCGTCAAGGTTTTGCTCTTGTTGCCAGGCTTGGTCATACACGTGAAAAAATGAGTGATTCAGGCAGACTTGTTTATCGTGGCAACCATACATGTCAACGAAGGCCTGATTGACCCATTTCAGCATGCCACCCTGATCGCAGATCATGACGCCGTCGGGCAGTCGATCAAGTAGTTTGGCGGTTTCGTCAGAGATCGCTGCGGTTGTTTGTGGTGCCTGGATAAGCGGTTCGCTGCGCGCAAGTCTTTCTGAATTCCAGACGCGAAGACGTTGACCATTGGGCAGCGGCAATGACGACACATGCACACGCTGATCGCGGTGATCAAAGCTGTAGGGGCGCATCTGTGAGTGATGCCGGTCAATGCCCATCGAAATGAATTGCTCAATATTGGGCAGATCAGCGGGGCTTAAGCGAGCGAGGTAAAACCGGCGTAAATTTTCGCGATAAGGCTCGCCCTCGAACACTTTGCCTACATGCTCAGGAAACACATTTAAAAAAGAACGGTTCCAGAAGACAGTCCGATCTTGCTCGTCAAAAACGCACATCGCTGTTTTTACGCCATCAAGCGTGTCGCCGATTGCGCGTATCAGCTGCCGGTTAACGCGAAGGGCTAGTGCAGGCTTTGGCATGTGAGAGGGTGAAGTAGGGCATATGGTGCAAAGGCGGGGCGCTTGATCAGATCATATTCGAAGCATATTACTGCGGGACGAAGCCACTGCTTTGAATCAAGCGTGCCCAATTTTGAGAGTAGTCACGCTCGCGCGTAGCGAGCGAGGCTGGAGGCATGAACTCGACCGTCAGCCCTAAGCTTTGCAGGCGCTCAAGAACGTTTGATTGTTGTAATACTTTTTCGACCGCTGTGGCATAGCGCTCAAGCACTTTTTGCGGCGTACCCGCTGGGGCAAACATGCCGTAATAGGGTAGGTCATCAAAACCCGTCAGGCCGAGTTCGCTAAGGGTTGGTACCGCGGGCAATAAGGTTTGCCGCTGCTTGCCCATCACCGCCAACATTTGTACCTTACCGGCTTTAATGAATTCAATAAAGTCTGGCACCGAGGCTACGCCTGCTGGTATTTGGTTGCCAAGCATGTCAACGAGCATCGGGGCGCTACCGCGATAAGGTACTGTCTGCAAGTCTAGCTTAGCCTGCACGGCGAGCACTTTGACTAAAAACTCTGGCACCGAAGCTGGGGCTGGAATTCCAACGGCGAGCTTTTCATGGCCTTGCGAGCGAATCCAATCAAGATATTGAGCATACGAGGTTGCTGGAGTTCCGGGCGAAACCGCCAGGCCATTGGCAAATGAGGCAAAGCCTGCAACGGGAGTGAAATCTTCTTGAGGATGAAAACCTGGGTTCTTAAGTACCAGAGGCAAAATTGAAATAGTGTGGTCGTGCGATAAAAATAGTACTGAACCATCCTTAGGTGCGGTCTTTAAGGCTTGAGCGGCAATTTGTCCGCCAGCGCCAGCTTTGTTTTCGATAATGACTGTGGCCCCCAAGGCAGGGCTGAGCTGTTCGGCTAACACGCGGGCAATCGCGTCAGTGCCGCCACCCGCCGGAAACCCAACCATCAAACGTACGACCGAGGGCTGTGCTTGTGCCATCGCCTGACAAACAAAGAGTGCCAAGCAGATGAGCCATTGTTTCACCATGACGCCCGCCCAAACCCGCAGCTGTGGCGATCAGTCATGGGTTTGTAAAAGATGATCGTTTGCATGAAGAGTCGTCCGTGTGTTTCTTTCAGGCTCTGCTCGAATTTAATATAAAAAACACGAACGAGATAGCCCACCGAGTGGCAGGCTATTGCGCGTTACTCGACGCCATGCAGCTCGACATCAAACACTAAGGTTGCGTTGGGTGGGATCACGCCACCAGCACCGCGTGCGCCATAGCCCATCTCAGATGGGATAATCAGTGTGCGTTTGCCACCGACCTTCATCCCCGCGACGCCCTCATCCCAGCCTTTGATCACATGACCAGCACCAAGCGGGAAGTCAAACAATTGACCGCGGTCGAGCGAGCTGTCAAATTTTGCGCCTTTTTGCTCTGCAGCGGCAGCATCGAACAGCCAGCCGGTGTAATGCACAGAGACGTGTTGGCCGGGCGTTGCTTCTGCGCCGGTACCCAGGGTGGTATCAATTTTTTTTAATTCAGTCACTTTCGGTTACCTTTTATATACGGACTGGGTGACAGACCCAAGCTCAGCCTAATAGTATATTCTTGTTCATGAGACGGCAGTTCTGGTTATGATCGGGGCTCAGTTCTCATCAAAACGCATCAATAAAAATACATACTGTCAGGAGACAACCCCATGATTTATGAACTTCGCGTCTATCACGCAGCGCCCGGTAAATTGCCCGCCTTGATTGAACGCTTTGCCAATCACACGGTGCCAATCTGGAAAACCCACGATTTTCGTCCAGTGGGCTTCTGGACAGTCGATATTGGCGAGAATACCAACGACTTTTATTACATGCTCGAGTGGGACGACATGAATCACCGGGATCGCGCGTCAGCGACGTTTATGGCAGATCCAAAGTGGCTGGCCGCTCGTGCTGCCTCTGAAAAAGACGGCCCCTTGCTGGCCGGTGTGTCGCGCACAATTTTGAAGCCGACTGAGTTCTCAAACCTTAAGTAATGCGCTGTATTGCCATCGGAGGCTAGTTATGACGACCATTCACTCACTGACGGCACGCGCAGTCTTTGCGCCCATTAAGCGACCTTTGCAAACGTCGACCGGAGCCGTCAGTAAAGCCCCGATGGTGCTGCTTGACCTCACAACCTCTGACGGGGTGGTCGGGCGCAGTTATTTGTTTGCAGTCACTCCACTTGCGCTAAAGGCGCAGGTGGCTCTGCTTGAAGATATGGCCAGTTTGCTGGTCGGGCAACCGTTGGTGCCCTTTGAAATCGAACGTCTACTGAACCAGCGCTTTACCCTACTGGGTGCCGTCGGCTTGGTCGGGATGGCCATCTCGGGTATTGATATGGCGGTTTGGGACGCGCTGGCGATACAAGCTCAACAACCGCTGGCCTGCCTGTTAGGCGGGCAGCTCAAACCGGTGACCGCCTACAACAGTTGTGGTTTAGGGCTGACTGGGCAGCGCGCTGATTTAGCGGCCTTGGCACACGAGTCAACCGAACTATTGACCGGCGGCTTTACTGGCATGAAGTTGCGTTTGGGTTACGCCGATTTAAACGATGATGTCGCGGCTGTTCAAGCCGTGCAAAGTGCTTTGCCTGCGGGCGTCCGACTCATGACGGATTACAACCAAGGCTTAGACCCTTCCGAGGCGATTCGCCGTGGACACGCCTTGGATGACTTGGGCTTGACCTGGATCGAAGAGCCCGTCCGGGCCGACGATCATGCCGGCTGCGCACGCGTAGCGGCTGCTTTAAAAACACCGGTGCAGATCGGCGAAAACTACTGGGGCTCACGCGATATGTCGCGTGCGATTGCCGCACAGGCAAGTGATTATGTGATGCCTGACCTTGAGCGTATTGGGGGTGTGTCAGGCTGGTTGCGTGCCGCCGCAATCGCTGATGCTGCAGCCTTACCGATGTCGACCCATTTGTTTCCAGAGGTCAGTGCGCACCTGATGTGTGTGACACCCACGGCGCACTGGCTTGAGTATGTCGACTGGGCGAACCCAATCCTGCAAAATCCTCTGAAGATTGTTGCGGGTCAGGCGGTACTGCGCAACGAGCCCGGCTCGGGGATTGAGTGGGACGAAGTGCAGGTAAAAAAATACGCGTATTAACAGTCGGCCCTTGAGCGACTAGGTTCTGTGTGCCTGGCGCTCAACGCGTCAGTGTGGAGCGTGCTGACTGTCAATCCGCTTTGATTCCACTCGTCTTGATGACTTCGCCATAGCGTTTGCGATCAAGATTGATACGGGCAGTGAATTGCTCGGTTGTCATGATCAAAGGCGTCGCACCTTGTTTGATCAAGGTGTCACGCGTGTCGTCTTGTGACAGTACGGCTCTGATGTCTGCGGCTATTTTTTGAATGATCGCTTGGGCTGTGCCCGCGGGGGCAAGCATCCCAATCCAAGAGCCGGTGTCAAACCCAGGTACGCCGCTTTCGGCAACAGTTGGTAGTTCAGGCAGCGCTAGCGAACGGGTCGCGCTGCTGACGGCTAGACCGCGCAGTTTGCCCGAGCGCACTGCACCGCTGCCTTCAAGCACGGTCGCGAACAAAAGGTTAACGTGCCCCGCCATTAAATCGGCGACAGCCGGACCGCCACCTTTGTAAGGCACGTGCAACAAATCGATACCGGCTGAGCTTTTAAGAATTTCGGCTGCCAGATGTGGTGCGCCACCGGCTCCAGAACTGGCGTAACTGATTTTGCCGGGCTCGGCTTTTGCGGCCGCGACTAACTCTTGTACAGATTGGTAAGGCAAAGACGGCGTCACCAATAACACCAGCGGCAACTCTGCAATCATGGTGATGGGTTCAAACGCCGTGTCTGGGTTGTACGGCATTTTGGCGTAGAGCGCTGGGTTCACCGATTGGGTGCCAACGTTACCCACCAACAGTGTATAGCCGTCAGGCTTTGCCTTCGCCACAGCATCTGCGCCCAATAAGCCTGCTGCGCCACCGCGGTTTTCAACGACAACTGACTGGCCCCACTTCAGCGAGAGTTTCTGAGCGACCAAGCGCGCGCCGATGTCGGTACCTCCGCCGGGAGGAAACGGCACAATAACGGTTACCGGTCTGGTGGGATACGCTTGGCCATCCGTCGCTTGCGCGAGCGTGCAGCCTGAGTACAAAGCAGCTGTGGTGATCCCTAGCGTTGAAACAAGTGCTGAAAGATATTTCGTTAAACGATTTGAAATCATGTTGCAGCCTCGTCGTTGGTTATTTTTATTGGTATGTGCGTAAAGCCTCGCCGTTCAGGGCAGAGATGTAAGCGCCTTGTGATTGAACAACAGAGCGGTAATGACCTCGTTGGCAATGACCTCGTTGGCAGTGACCTAACATTGTCGGCCCAAACACTCGTGCGTCTTGGCCGACGTTTTAGATCTCAATACGTAACCAGCTTAAGCTGAGCGAGCTTTTTCAGGGAAGGGTAAAGGTTTGCCAACTGGAACCGGCTCTTCGCCTAAGCTGAGCAGCATCGCAATCGTGACATAGGTACCGGTGACGGCAATCACGTCGACGATTTGCTGTTCACCCAGGATGGCTTTCGCGCTGTTAAATAACTCATCGCTGATCTCATGGTTTTCAGTCATCGTGGTACAGACGTCATAGACCGCAGCTTCGTCAGGTTGCATATTGCGTGGACGAATTCCTGCTTTGATGTCATCCGCAACGTGTGCTGGCAAGCCTTCGCGCAAGGCAATCGGGTAATGCGCATGCCACTCAACCTGAGATTTCCAGATGCGCGCTTGAATCAAAATCGCCAACTCGCTTAAGCGCATTGGGATTGAAGAGTTCCAGCGCAGATAGTCGAGCATTTTTTTCATGCGATCGGCAAACACTGGGCTGCGCAACATGACGTTATAGGGGCCCGCCAATCCAACGCTTGAAATCTTTAAGATGTCGTCTGCAAGGTCTCGCGCTTCGGGCGCAACGGTGTCAAGGGTGAGCTGGGTAAAACGTTTTGAAGTAAAGGTTGCCATATGGTCTCCGTGTAAGTGAAGCAATCATAGGCTAAAAATTATTCGAACGGCGCCCTGACGCAACAGGTTAAACGTTATTCGAGTAACGACCTATTGAATGCTTGTTTTGGTGCGCTGCAAAAGAGTTTTGTATTGTGCGCTGTCTTTAGTCCACAGCGCTCGCATTTCTTCGGGCGTTGAGGTCTTGACCTCCATGCCCTGTGCGGCGAGTGTTTCGACAATCTTTGGCGCCTGTGCTGCTTTGATGACCGCTGCATTGAGCTGTTTGATGATGGGCTTGGGTGTGCCGCCCGGCGCGATCACGCCTTGCCAGGTGTAGGCTTCAAAACCTGGTAGCCCAGCCTGAGACACTGTCGGGATCGTGGGTGTGGCTTGAGTGGGCTTGCTTCCGGTGGTGGCTAATAACAGTAGTCGACCCTCCTTGACGTGTTCCATATTGCCGACCAGCGAGGTAAACATCATATCAACGCGGCCCGCAAGCAAATCGATGAGCGCGGGGCTCGCGCCTTTGTAGGCGACATGCACGATATCAATATTGGCAGCGACACGAAACGCTTCGCCCGCAAGATGTTGTGCGGTTCCGTTGCTTGACGAGGCAAAGTTAACTTTGCCTGGATGCTGTTTGGCGTAAGCAATGAGTTTTTCAGTCGTGTCGAGTTGTGTTTGTGGCGCAACTAAAAGCCCTAAAGGCTGAATCGTTGTGAGGCCCACCGGCTCAAAGTCTTTGACTGGGTCGTAGGTCGGGGCGTCGTGCAGTAAAGGCGTAATCACAAACGCGTTTGTACCGAACAGCAGGGTGTAACCATCGGGTGCGGCCTTGCGTAAGGTCTCGGTCGCCAACAGCGTTCCCCCGCCGGCACGATTTTCGACGACCACTGCTTGCCCGAGTTGCAGCGAAAGTTCTTGCGCAAGCAGTCGCCCAACAATATCGGTGGCGCCACCGGGGGTATAGGCGATGAGGAGGCGCACAGCACGCGTGGGGTAGCTAACTGTTGTTGACTGCGCGAAGCAGGGCGCAGCGATTGCGCATAAAGTGAACTGTGACAAGACGCGTCGCGCAATGCGTAAAAAGGTCATAAGTGATGCAACGTTAAAGAGTTGGCGTGTCTGCTCAAACTGAAATCAGATAATTTCGTAAAACTACAGTCAAGCTGCTTTGAAAAATATCGGGTCACTGGTGCCTTGTGAACCATAAAAAAGAGTAGCCATGACCTGACAGCGCCTGATGTAGCGGTGTTCCTCCGGGCCGTAGTCGGCGACTGCGTTATGCATGGTGCCGATGTTGTCCCACATTAATAGCGAATCCTTTTTCCACTGATAGGTATAAAGATACTTGTCTTGCATTTGCAATTCAAAAAGGTAGTCAAGGATCTCGTCGCTCTCTTGTGGGCTGAGTTCGTTGATTTTCATGGCATAGCCTGGGTTGGCATACAGCACCTTTTCACGACTGATCGGGTGTGTCAAAAAAGTGGGATGAATGGCCGGAGGGCGTTTGCTTTTTTCTTCTTCACTGAGCGCCGGCCGAGTGCTGCCAGGGCGGCTGCGCATCATGTCCCAAAATTTATTGAAATCATGTGTGATTGTTGTGTGTGCGAGCCGCGCTTTGAGCTCTGGTGGGATGTCGTTGTAAACGGCACGGGTGTTGCGAAACTGTGTCGCGCCTAGCGGTTTACCCTCGCGTTGCGGGATCACGGTGCCATGCAGCACATTGGCGAAGGCGATCATGTTTGAGTAAGACATGTCGGTGTGCCAGGATTGCCCCGCATCCTTTAACCCTAAAGGTTTGCCATCTTGCACCATATTCGACAAAATCATCACCTCAGGAAATCCTTCGGCTTGTGCGCGCCCGCCAGGGCTCACATAGAGTTCGCCAAAGCGCTCACTGAAGGCTTTGAGCTGAGCGGTTGTCAGTGTTTGGTTAGGAAACTCCAACACACCATGCGTACCGAGCGCCAGCATCAAGCGATCCTTTTGCGCTTCGGTGAGCGCGAGGCTCAGGTCCAGACCTTGGACTTGCGCTCCTAAGACTTTTTGCGTCGAGGTGATGTTCATGATGAGTCTCTCGGGCTTAGCACGTTAGAACGAGGCCGTGGACAGCGTTGGTTTAAGGCGATGCCAATTGGTATCGCGTTGAAACGCATCGGCGACTTTAAGCAGTTTAGCCTCCTCAAAGTGTCGACCCACCAGCTGAAACGCCAGCGGCATCTTGCTACTTGACTGTCCGGCCGGCACACTCATCGACGGAAATCCAAGGTAATTAATTGCACGGTTCGCGTAGGTGAAGCCGCTGATGGATTGCAACACTTCGTCAAGCGTACCCGTCGTAGTTGAAGCGATGCTGGGCGTTTGAACCATTAAGGTGGGGATATGTACAACATCACAGTTGGCAAAACAGGTGTCAAGATAGCTTTGGATCAAGGCTTGCCGAGCGTCAAGCGCTTCGCGGTAGGTGATGCCACTGTGTGTGAAGCCTGCGGCCGTACGCGCAAGCACCTGTGAACCGTATTCATCTCGGCGGGTGTTCATCCAACGATGGTGCACGGTGGCGGCCTCAACAGTGAGTACGATGGCTGTCATCTCGTGAATCTTCGCCATGTCGGGTACCTGTACGTCGACCAGTAACGCACCCCGTGCCTTTAAAACCTCTAGGCTGGTTTGTAAGGCGCCCGCGACCTCAGCGTCAAGGTTCTCGCGGTAGTAGGCAGTGGGCACACCAATACGCAGCCCCTTAATATTGCCATCTAATGTTGCCTCATAATCTTCATTTGCGCGGGGTGTGCACCACGGGTCCTTCGCATTTGGCTGGCTGATGTGCGTCAGGATCCGGGCACAGTCGCGGGCAGTTTGCGCCAACGGCCCGACGCAATCCAAGGTGTGCGATAACGGAAAGACGCCTTCGAAACTGACGCGTCCTGCAGTGGGCTTGATGCCGGTTATGCCGCACATTGCCGCTGGGTGCCTGATCGAGCCGCCGGTGTCGCTGCCTAACGAACCGAAGATTAAGCGAGCGGCCACTGCAATGCCAGAGCCGCTTGAGGACCCACCACAAGCATAGGTTGGATTCCAGGGGTTTAAACCGTGGCCATAGTGCGCGTTAAAGCCCGTGGGGCTCATCGCGAACTCTGCCATGTGCAGCGCGCCCAAATTGACCTGGCCCGCAGCCTCAAGCGTATGGATCACCCATGCATGATTACTTGGGATGTTGCCTCGTAGTATTTTTGAGCCGACATGCATCTCAAGGCCAGCGACCTCGAGCAGATCTTTATGAGCAAGTGGAACGCCATGCAGTGGCGCAAGTTTTTGCCCCTTTGCTTGTTGCTCATCCAGTTGTTTTGAGCGCGCGAGCGCTTGGTCGTGGTCAATGCGAAAAACAGCGTTGTAGTTGCGGCCGATCGTCTCAAGCCTGTTTAAGGACCAGGCGGTAATTTCGTACGAGCTAAATTTTTTAGCGGCGATACCTTGTGCAACACCGACAAGATCTAAGTCTTCAAAATTGGCCATGACTAAAACTCCTGAGGATCAGATTAAGTCGCGTGGTTTAGATATAACCTTATAAGTTATATTCAAATGAGAATATAGTTGTTTTGTCTTGCGTTGTGAACCGTTACGCTTGTATCTGTTCTTGAACGCTCTCACACCGAGAGAAGTTCAAGTGATTCAAGGTGGGTCATCATGCAAGCAAAATCTTTTCAACAGTATTTTTTTCGAGCAGTGGCGCTAGGCTGCATGCTGTACGCCATGACCCTGATTGCGGATACTGCAAGGGCTTCGATTTTGCCTATGCCTGCCACTGAGCTCGTGTGCCATCTGATCCAGCTTGATAATAGCCATTGAAGGGCTCAAGCACTTCAGATGCTAGCGCAGGGGTGCCGGGATCTGGGATATGAAAGTGCGTAAATCCTACGCGGCGCAACAAGAAAACGAGCTCTTGATTAATGTCACCCAGGGCGTGAAGTTCGCCCTGATACCCGATCTCGCGTAAGCGCGAGGCAATCGAATACGAACGTCCATCCGTAAATTTTTCAAAGCGAATACCAATTGCTGCTGGCGGTGTAGCTTGCTTTGCAAGCACGCCACGTAGATAGGTCGTGACTGTTCCTGTTTCTGAACGATTAAAGATAGCATCTGTTTCTAGCACTAAAGCCAAGATTGTTGCTTGCGCGATTCGCTGGCCGGTCAGATCAAAAATGCAGAGGGTAGCGCTGTTCTGTGTGGTGTTCATGTTGATAGTTGTCTTCTGCGCGTGGTGATCGGGTATTTAGGCAACAGCATGCTGCGAGGGCAGGGCTGGCCGGTGCCTTGGCGAACGCGCTGTTGAAGATATTTGCTGCACCTGTGCCAAAGACAATGCTTGCCCTACCAGCAAGGTGACAGGCCCTTCGAGCGTAGGTAAGCCGTCTTGTGCAACCTCATACAAGGTGTGCTTGAAACGCTGTCCGGTACGGCTGGCGTTTTCAACAATGCAAATAGGTGTCTGCTTGGCTTTACCTGCCTCAATCAAGGCGCTACAAATTTCTTTTGCTTGTGCACTCGCCATATAGAGCACGGTAGTTTGGGCTGCCAAGGCTACGGCTAACCATTCCGAACGCCTGTTGGTTTCGTGCTTGCCAAGCCGAGGCGTCACAAAGGCCACACTGCGTGACTCGCCTCGCAAGGTCAAACTTGTTTGTAAATCGGCTGCCGCTGCGCACGCTGCGGTGACTCCGGGGATGATTTCAATCTCAATATTCTCTGCGCGGCAGACTTGAAGCTCTTCGGCTAAGCGTCCAAAAATCGAAGGGTCACCCCCTTTTAAGCGCACCACGGTCAAACCGCGTTTTGCGAGCGCCACCAGCGTTCGGCAGATAAACGCTTGCTCAACGGATGGACGTCCCGAGCGTTTACCGACTTCGAGCCATTGAGCGTTTGGCGCTGCCTCTTGCATGCCCGCGGTATCCATCAACGCATCATGCAAAACGACATCGGCCTGGCTCAGTATCCGCCAGGCTTTGCGCGTCATTAACTCTGGGTCGCCAGGCCCTGCACCGATAAACCAAACTTTCATGCGAGGGTCTCGCTTTGATTTTCTGAGGGCATGCGCTTGGGTTTGTGTTCGGGCTTACGAGCGGCTTCTGCGGCTAGCGCAAACACGGGTTTACCTAAGCGCGCCACCGCTTGCCTAAACGTCTCGCCCGGTTCACGTTGTTCAAGGTAGGCGTCGATAATTTCTTCAACGGCATCAGCCACTTCATCTTCGGCAAAGGCGCGTCCGATAATGGTACCAAGGGCCGCTGGTGCACCATGCCCTGAGTGTCCGCCAAGCAGCACTTGGTAAAAGGCCGCCCCATCTTTATCGACACCCAAAATCCCAATATGCCCGACATGGTGATGTCCGCAGCTATTCATACACCCTGAAATTCGCAAATCTAAGGGGCCGATATTTTCTTGGGCATCGAGCGCGCTAAAGCGCTGAGCGATGTCCTCTGCAACCGGAAGCGAGCGAGCGTTGGCTAAGGCGCAAAAATCTCCGCCAGGACAAGCCACCATCGCACCGATCAGACCACCCACTGCGTGATGCAGGTTTAAGGCGCGCAAGGCTTCATACAGCTCTGGCAGATCAGACTCACGCACCGCGGGCAACACAAAATCTTGGGTATGACTGACGCGAATAAACCCTTGGCTAAACCGATCAGCAATGGCTGCGATTGCATCCATTTCGTCGCTGGTGACGTCGCCGGGCGCACGTCCTGGTGCTTTTAAGGGGATGAGAATCGCTGCATAGCCGGGTTGACGGTGTGCCAGGCGATTGCGCGCTAACCAGCGCTGCCATTGTGTTTTGTCGTTGGCTTTGCCGGCAATTTCAAGTGTTGCGAGGGCTTGTCCTTTTGTCCAGTCAGGCTCAACAAAGGCGCTTTTTACGCGCTCAAGTTCGGCTTGAGCAAGTTTATGTGGCCCGAAGCGTAAGTCTTGCCACTCGGCTTCAACCATGCCGCGAAATGTTTCGATCCCAACGCTGCGTACCAAAATCTTGATGCGTGCCTTGGTAAGATTGTCGCGCCTTCCGAGTTCGTTATACACACGCATGACTGCGTGGGTATAGGTCAACATATCAAACCAATCCAATCGCTCACGCAAGACCGGACCTAGGATGGGAGTGCGGCCTAAACCGCCACCCACTCGCACGCGAAACACGGCATGTGGTGAGGCCTCGACAACTTCAAAAGCCATGTCATGGATTTGGACAAGTGCGCGATCTTCGGGGGTACCGGTCAGTGCTACTTTAAATTTGCGCGGTAAAAAGCACAGCTCAGGGTGAAACGTACTCCATTGACGCAAGAGCTCAGCGTAGGGGCGTGGATCGAGGATTTCGTCTGGTGCAATGCCCGCTAACGCATCGCTTGTGATGTTGCGTAAACAGTTGCCGCTTGACTGAATGCCATGTATCCCCACTTGCGCCAAATCGTGCAGAGCTTTTGGGGTGTCGTCTAGCGAAATCCAGTTCAACTGCATGTTTTGACGCGTGGTCAAGTGCCCGTAGCCGCGGTCGTACTTGCGAGCGACTTCTCCAAGAGCCCTGAGTTGCTCGCTGTTGAGCATGCCGTAGGCAATTGCGATCCGTAGCATCGGAGCATGGCGTTGAATATACAGGCCGTTTTGCAAGCGCAAGGGTTTAAGGTGATCGTCGCTAAGCAAACCGTCTTTATTGCGTTGGATTTGGCCGGCGAGTTGGTTGGCGCGTTCATTTAAACGCGCAGTGTCAAAGCTTGAGGGTTGATACATGGGGTGTCACGCAGATCGCAAAGCCTAGAGCGTAGAGGCTTAAACGACCACGGTCAAAGAACGATTTTATCTTTGCTTATAACGTTGGCATCTTCCCCGCCCTGAACCGCGAGGTTTTACGCGCAAATCCGATAACGTAGCAGTGCTGCTGTGAGAACCGGAGCGTTGGTGAAATGGGAACGCGCGGCGCCGCGCTATTCAAACTCAAAGGGTAGCGTGGGCTGTGCGGTTCGATCGATATATTCGGCTGCTTGCACTGGGCGCAGGCTTCCAGCGCGCACTCCTAGTAGACGAATCCTTTGTTCAAGGGGGACGCGTTTTAAGCACTCGGTCGCAGCCTGTCGTATCTGCTGGCCCTCATTGACGTCCCCAGGCAGGGTTAAGTCGCGCGTCACAACCTGAAAATCTGCGAACTTTAATTTAATGCCGATGGTGCGGCTCGCATAGCCTTTGCGTTGAAGGTCTTCGGCCAGACGCTGGCAAAGGTTTGTGAAAACCTCAGATAACCTTGCACGGTCGTGCTTGACATGCAAGTCGCGCTCAAAGGTGGTTTCGCGACTGAGTGACTTCGGCTCAGACCACGTCACAACCGGGCGCTCGTCGATGCCCTGGGCGACTTGTGTCATCCACGCACCGGTGCTTCGGCCAAAATGTGCTACGAGCAACTCGGCGGGTGCCGCGGCAAGGTCACCGATGGTATGAATCTTTAATGCGGCAAGTTTTTCGTTTGCTTTAGGCCCAATTCCGTTTATTTTTTTTGCAGCGAGTGGCCAAATCCGTGTGCTGAGTTCGTCGGGTTCGAGAATCGTAATTCCATCTGGCTTATCCAGATCAGAACAAATTTTTGCTAACAGCTTGTTTGAGGTAATGCCGATTGAACAGCTCAATCCGGTGGCGTTGAAAACCGCCTGCTTGATGCGCTTGGCAAGCCCGAGCGAGTCTTCTTCTATATGGGTCAAGTCAATATAGATTTCATCAATCCCGCGGTCTTCAATATGAGGTGCAACAGTGGCAACGGCCTCTTTAAACAGGCGCGAGTAGCGTCGATAAGCCTCGAAGTTTGCGGGCAATAAAATTGCATCGGGCGCCAAGGCGGCTGACTTCATCAAACCCATGCCCGAAAATACGCCCAAGGCACGCGCTTCATACGTCGAAGTGGTGACAACGCCTCTCCCGGCGTATTCACGTAAGTGCGAAAACTGCTTTTGGCCAGCTGCGTTCAGGATCGGAGCGCTTGAATTGCGCCCACCTACCACCACAGCTTGGCCGCGCAATTCTGGATAGGTCAGCAATTCAACAGATGCGAAAAACGCATCCATATCCAAGTGAGCAATTCTGCGTGGTGCGGTCATGGGGCAGAGTGTATTTGAAACTCAGCCTGAAAATATGCTTTTAACCAAATTTTGGCTGGTGAGGATGGCGGACGTTTTACGTTGGCCTGGGTGAGCACTGAGGCGATGCTGCTTGAGGCAGCAACCCGCCTTCGGTCTGTGCGTTGACTTTAGCTAAAACCATATAGCTCGCTGGGGTTTTGAACCAAAATCTTCTCAATCACTGCAGGCTCAGTTGTCCAACGCGCCAGCATGTCAAGCATATTGGCATCGTTGGGCTTGGTTGCCTCAGTGGGGTGTGGCCAGTCACTGCCCCACACCAGGCGGTCAGGTGCCGTGTCAATCCAGTGACGCGCGACCGCATCGATATCTAAAAAATCACCCGTCTCACCGACCTGACTATCTAAATAAGCGCCCGACAGTTTGATCCACGTGCGTCCCTGCGCCAAAAGATATTCGACAATGTTGACGGCGGGATGGTTAAGACCAAGGGGCTGCGGCAGTCGTGTCATGTGATCGAACACAATTTGAGTTGGCAGACGTTTAAGCATTGCTTCGTGTGCAACGATTTGATCTGCGGTCCAGTGCAACTGAAGGTGCCAGCCCAGATCGGCAATACGCGCAGCAAGTGGCTCGACCATCTCAAAGCTTGCCGCTGCATTTTTCGGTGTGTACAGAGAGAAGCGCACGCCGCGAATGCCGCCCGCATCCAACGCCTTGAGCGTTGCGTCGCTGACATCACTTCGCAAGACAGCCACCCCGCGAGTCCGTTCAATACCCAGTTGCGCGATCGCATCGAGCGTCACGTCATTTTCAACGCCGTAATTACGTGGGGTCACAATCACTGCGCGCTCAGTGCCCAAGCGCTTTTGTAGTAACCGATACTCGTTTACTGTCGCCAGTGCATGCAGTGCTGCGGCGTCAGCAGATTGCGCAAATCTTGCATCGTAAATATGTAAGTGGCAGTCACAAGACTTTGGCGGCACCGCGAGCAGCGGAGTATTCGTGCCGGCAGAGTTTGGAACGGGCGTTACGGAGTGTGGAGCCGAAGATGCGTGTGTGGTCATATTTTTCTACTCGCTTTGCGCAGGCGTTTTGCTTCAGTTCGTACCAGTTCAGTATGCTGCCCGAGGGTTGGCGCGGCAAAGGGTTCAGGGCCCGGCGTACGGCTAAATTTGATTGAGCGTTTGAGCCCACGATAATTGCCCACGACGGGGTGTTCAAAATTTGTGATCATGTCTTGACTCGCGACCTGCGGGTGCTCGAACATGTCTTCGATTGACAGGGCCGTTGAGCAAGGAACCTCTTCGCCGAAAATAGCTTCCCATTCAAGCGCGCTGTGTTTTAAAAGCGCTTCGCGTATTTTTGGCACGATCTCTTCTTGATGCTGGGCACGCTTGCGCACGGTGTCGTAGCGTTCGTTCGTTGCCAATTCTGGTAGCCCAACTTTTTGGCATAAGGCAGTCCAAAAATGTGGGACGTTCGCAGAGATGTATAGATAGCCTTCACGTGTGGGGTGGATGCCTGTAATGCCAAGTGAGCGCATGTCACGACCAACCTCTCGCCCTTCGCCTTCGGCCCATACCAGTCGTGCTGATTGCAAGGTGAGTGCGGCCGCCAGCAACGAGACACTGACAAACTGACCTTGCCCAGAGCGCTCTCGTTCAAACAACGCTGAAGACACGGCCCCGGCTACTAAGGCTGAGGTGTAATAGTCGACAATCGAGCCATACAAAATCTCGGGTGGTCCGCCTGGCTTACCTTGAAATATTGTCATGCCGGTCATTGTTTGTAAGACTTGGTCAAAGCCCGCTTTTTCTTTGTAGGGGCCAGATTCGCCATAGCCACTGACTGCGCAGTAAATCAAACGGGGATTCAACACCTTGAGTGTGTCGTAGCCGATGCCGATGCGCGGGGCGACGCTTGGCCTGAAGTTATGGACTAAGACGTCGGCAGTTTCGATCAAAGTCAGCAGGGTGGCGAGATCGTCTGGGTCTTTGATGTCAAGGACTGCGGCCAGTTTGCTGCGGTTGACACCTAAAAATGCTCGGCTTTCTGAAGACAAAGAAGAAGGGTAGCGGCGCAAGTTATCACCGCTTGGTGGCTCAATTTTGATAATCTCTGCGCCTTGATCGGCCAGCAACGAACAGCCGTAAGGCCCGGCAATATAGGCTGATAGATCAATCACACGCACTCCTGAGAGCGGGCCTTTCTGACCGGTTCTTTGGGGTAGCGCAGAGGTTTGTGTTGAAGATGATGGTTGTGTCATAAGACTCACTCGGGTTGAATATCAGCTGCTTGAGCCACGCGCTTCCAGCGCGCCAACTCAGTCGACAGATGTTGAGCAAAGGCTTCTGCGCTCATTGCGGCAGGGCTCGCGCCTTCTTTAATAAAAAAGTTTTTCATCTCGTCAGAGGTGATTACCTTATTGATGTGTGCATTAAGCTTCTGCACGATTGGTTGAGGGGTGTTCGCGGGGGCGAGTACGCCCCACCAAAGCTCGACCGCACTTTGTGCGTAACCCGCTTCACCGACAGACCGAATCGAGGGTGCAACGTCGCTGCGCGATGCTGTGCTGACTGCCAAAGCTCGGATTTTGTCGCCAGTAACTTGAGCAAGTAAAGAGGGAGCACTAGCGATCAACAAATCGATTTGCCCGCCGATCAGGTCTGTCACGGCTGGGCTCATGCCTTTGTAAGGCACATGCGTCAGTTTGATCTGTGCAGCTTCAGCCAAAATTTCTGTCGCAAATTGATTGATACTGCCCACGCCAGAGGTGCCGTAATTGAGCTTGGCGGGGTTGGCTTTTGCAAAAGCCACAAGCGCCTCAAGAGACTCAAACGGTGTTTGTTTACCTACAGTGATGAGTAAGGGTCCTTTGGCTAACATTGCCACGGGGGTAAAACTCGTTTGCGCATCGTAGGGAAGATTGGTTCGGATTGCCGCCCCTGTTGTGAAGGTAGACGACAAAACCACCAAGGTATAGCCATCGGCGGGCGCCTTGGCTAAGAGCACGTTGGCAAGGATTCCACCCGCTGCGGGCTTATTTTCAACCACAACGGCAACGCCTAAAGCCGTTTGTAGGTGTTTACCAATTGCGCGTGCAAAGATGTCGTTCGAGCCCCCGGCTGCGCTACCAACTAACAGTGTGATCGGTTTGTTGGGAAATGGCGCTTGGGCAAAAAGTGCTGAAGACACGCTCGCCAGGCCGAGCGCCGTCACCACTCTGATTATCACGAATACGAGACGACTTATCATTCTGAGCGAGATACCTTGTCGTGAATTTCAAAAAAATGCTTCAAGTGCTGCGTCTCAAACACTTCAGTTGACCAGTCTTCGTCTAGCAGTCGAGACCGATCAAGCCAACGGTAAATATATGCCGCGTATGTGCCCCGGTCATGGGTGTGTACTTGAACTTGTTGGCGGGCGTAGCTAGATGTTTCAAACCTGTCTAAGCGTTCAAGCGAATCTGCGCTGACATTGAACCACACAACCCCTTCTAACTGATGGTCTGAACAGGGTATCGCCGCTGGGTAGGTTTCGCCTTGCAACCGATGCCTGCGCCAGTTTGGTAGGGTTGCTGGTTGAAACCGGTAGGTTTGCCCTGCGACCGCTGCAAATATCTCAGGGTACATGAGTGAGCCGTAGGTAAAGATGTTGTTCATGGTTGACTCTCGCGTCCAAATCGCTAGCCTCTCGTGGTCAAATCACTAGTCAGGTGCTCATTTATATAATAGATTCAATTGTGAAGCCGTTAATCTCTTGTTAGTGACGTTTCATTTGAAATGGCGCACCTCTTCAAGTTTAAGAAATTAAAATGCAAAGGCAGACATGTTTAAACTAATCGGTAGCAGGCTGGCAGTCTGCTTGTTCGCGTTGTTTTGTGCGTCAAGCGCTTTGGCACAAACCGAGTCGGCAGAGCGTTTTCCTACCAAGCCTATCCGCCTCGTCGTAGGTTTTGCGCCGGGCGGTGGTACCGATTCGGCAGCACGTACGATTGCAGTTAAGCTTTCTGCACTCTTAGGCCAAACCGTTGTAGTTGAAAATCGCGCAGGTGCGGGTGGCAACATTGCGTGCGAGACCATTGCCAAGGCTGCGCCCGATGGTTACACCATTGGTTTGGCCAACGTCGGTTCAATGGCAGTCAATCCGCATATGCCTGGTGGCACAAGCTACCAACCTTTAAAAGATTTTGAGATGATTTCTGGTGGAGTCACCTTCGGTAACGTGTTGGTGGTTCGTACTGATTCGCCAATCAAAACGCTAGCGGATTTTATTGCTGCTGCAAAAGACAAAGACAAGCCTTTGTTTTACGGCTCGGCTGGTTTGGGTAGTGCCGGACACCTCGCGGGTGAGTTGTTGCAGTCGCGCGCGGGTACCGTGGCTGAGCATATCAATTACAAAGGCGGTGGACCCGTGATGACTGACCTGCTCGCCGGTAATATCCAGGCTGTGTTTGCTAGCGCGCCGACTGCGGTGCCGCAAATCAAAGGGGGTAAGTTACGCGGCCTGGCTGTGACGGGTGCTAAACGTGAAGCTTCGTTGCCTGATGTGCCCACCATGGCCGAGCAGGGATTTGAAAAATATCAGGCGACTAACTGGTACGGGTTTATCGCGCCAGCGCGCACCCCCCTCGACATCATTAACAAACTCAATCAAGCCATTGTTGCGTCTCTGCACGACGCCGCCACGCTTGACCGGTTAAATGGTGCGGCGATGGCGGCCGACCCGACTACGCCGCAAGAAATGCGTGAATTTGTCGCCCAAGAGTACGAGACCTGGGGCAAAGTGGTGCGAACGATCAAGTTTTGATGAGAGAACTCGCGTTGGGTTGATCGCTCACCTGAGGGCTGATTCTGTGTGAATACGCGACGATCAGAGGCTTCACCAAATAGTCATCGTAACGACCAATAATCGTCGTAACGACAAATAGCAAAGCGCCACGACAAATTAGTCGTGGCGCTTTATTTTGATACCTTTCAAGCTTGGTTGCAGGTTTTTATCGCGACCGCCCTAAGTCTGCAACCGCTTCTGGCAACCGCTCGTTGCAAACGCTTCTGGCAACCGCTCCTTGCAACCGCTCCCTACAACTGCTCGTAAACGTTAAGCGGATTTTTCGTGATGCTTACTGGCGAGCACTTTGCCTGTGATTAATACGATGAGCGTGCAGATAATTGGGCCAACATACATGTGGTGCATGTACGGTGCATTAGCCTCGAGCCAGCCGCTAACCGCTGGATCAGTCACTGCCATCTCGCCAGCTACCCAGCCTAACAGGCCGCCGCCAATCGTGATGATGATTGGGAAGCGCTCCATGACTTTCAAAAGAAGCGAGGCGCCAAAAATGACCAACGGGATACTGACAGCCAGACCGATGATCAACAGGGGCATGCTACCTTTGGCTGCCGCCGCGACGCCCAACACGTTATCCAAGCTCATGACCAAATCAGCCAGCAGAATCGTCTTGATCGCTGTCATTAAGTTATCGCTTGACGATACGTTCTCTTCACCGTCATCAGCGCCCAGAAGCTGGATACCGATCCAAACCAACAAAACTGCGCCAATCAGTTTCAAGTACGGCAACGTTAGTAGTTTGACCGCAAAAATTGTCAACAGAATTCGCATCACAATCGCGGCGCCCGAACCCCAAAAAATTGCAAGCTTTTGTTGTTTGGCGGGTAACGACCGAGCCGCAAGTGCAATAACCACAGCGTTATCACCCGATAGCACGATATTGACCAAAAGAATCTGACCCAACGGGATCCAGAATTCATGTAATGAGAGCGAGAAGTCCATAGTTTTTTTATGATGTGGATAAGGTTGAAAAAAATCGTAATAGCCAATTAAACACTGGCCAATTCAGTGCAGCGAAGTTTACACCGCAGCCAACATTTGTAATGACTTTTTTAGCGGATCGTTGCCTTTCGTTGGGTGAGCCACTCGGTGCTTTAATTGATTGGCCAGTTTAGGAACGCCGGGATTAGTGTTAACCCTGAGTCGGTCTAAAAAGCTAGTCTAAAAACTTAGCGAAACGATCGACTGGCTCGCGTTCGCTGATCAAGGTGTTTTCAATTTGACTCATGTCAGCGACCCCTAGCGCGAGCCCACACATAATGATCTCTTCTTCAGGGATCCCTGTGACGCGTCTGATCACGGGATGAAACCGATTAAAGGCAGCCTGGGCACAAGTGTCAAGGCCACGCCCGCGTGCGGCAACCATCAGGCTCTGTAAAAAGCAGCCAAAGTCCAGCCAAGAACCGGTATTCATTTTGCGTTCGACGGTAAAGATCATGCCCACGGGAGCGCCAAAAAAAGTATAGTTTTTGCCATGCTGGGCGTGCATGCCGGCTTTGTCGTCGCGCCCTAAGCCTAAGAGTTTGTATAGATCGAGGCCGACTTTGCGACGGCGCTCTAAATAAGGCGAACTCCAGTCGCTCGGGTAATAGCGGTAGTCTTCAGTGAGCGCCTCGAATTGAGCTTTATCGTGATAGACGGCCAAAATTTCGGCGGTCAGTCGCTCTTTCATTTCGCCCATCAATACATAGGCTTTCCAAGGCTGAGTGTTTGAACCCGAGGGCGCACGCGCTGCCACTTCAAGCATGCGGGTGATGTCTTCGCGCGAGACTGGTGTGGGTAAATAGGCACGCATAGAATGACGTGAGGTGATCGCCTCGTCGACAATTTGTTGTTGGCTAGTTTGAATCACGGCAGAGCTCTCACGAAAATGGCAGGGTAATCGATCGGTGATAGTAACCGCGCTCAGGCGCGCGTTTCAATTTGATCGCATATCATAGGGCTGAAGCGATGAGTCGAGCGCTCACTGGGCATAAAGAGACGCGCAAGAGCTAGCCTCCAAGTACTGTTCTATCGACCAGACTAGTTAGACCAATCAGACAAAAGATAAAAGGACGAGGCATGGCCGGACCGTTACAAGGCTTTAAAGTGATCGAGCTTGCTGGGTTAGGTCCCGGGCCTTTCGCAGGGATGCTGCTGGCTGATTTGGGTGCAGAGGTGATTTGTGTGGATCGCATTGTGCCAACCGAGACTGACTTGCACTCAGTGCACAGCAAAGTGCTGCGGCGCAACAAGCAATCGATTTCTTTGGACTTAAAGCAACCCGCAGCCATTGACGCCGTCTTGCGCCTGGTTGAATCTGCTGATGTGTTGATTGAAGGCTTTCGTCCGGGCGTCATGGAAAAACTCGGTTTGAGCCCCGCTGTCTGCTTCGCGCGTAATCCAAAGCTAGTGTTTGGCCGAATGACGGGCTGGGGGCAGACGGGCCCTTTAGCGCAGGCGGCTGGCCACGATATCAATTACATCGCCTTATCGAGCGCCCTGCACGCGATGGGTACCCCTGAACAACCCTTACCGCCTCTAAACCTCGTTGGAGATTTTGGCGGTGGAGGGATGTTGCTTGTAGCAGGGGTGCTGGCCGCAGCGATGCACGCTCGGACAACGGGTAAAGGGCAGGTGGTTGATGCCGCCATGACCGATGGTTCGGCGTTGTTGATGGGGCTCATGTATGCGCGTATGGCAGAGGGGCAGTGGCGCGACGAACGCGGTCAAAATATGCTGGATGGTGGTGCACACTTTTATGGCACGTATCGTTGTGCAGATGGAAAGTGGATTGCGCTTGGGTCAATCGAGCCTCAGTTTTACGCGATGTTGATTGAAAAGTCAGGCCTAACGGGCATTGATCAAACGCAGCAGCGAGACCCTGCGAGTTGGCCCGCAATGCGTCAACAGTTCGAGCAAATTTTTGCGACCCGCACCCGTCAAGAGTGGTGCGACGTGATGGAAGGGACTGATGTGTGCTTCGCTCCAGTGCTCAGCATGACCGAAGCGCCCCTGCATCCACATAATGTCGCCCGCAAGACGTTTTGCGAGGTTCAGGGTGTGTTGCAGCCTTCGGTGGCACCTAGGTTTAGCCAAACGCCAACGGCACCCATTCGGGCACCCGCTGCGACCGGTGCCCATACGGTCGACATCTTGCAGCAGCTTGGTTACAGTGCTTCTGAGATTGCGGCGCTGCAGCGACGGTAGGCGAGCAGCAAGAGCGCACGGATGGTTTGACAGGCAGCACCGTCTCATCAGAAAAGTGGGGTAGCCGGTGTATTCGCTAAGATCGCTGTATGCGCAGTACCCAGAGGTGAGCTTAGACCCACAAAATGGTAACGTAGTCACACTTACGAAAAAAGTTTTTAGAGGCAACCACGATGAACGACGTCACACTCAACGAACCTGCAATTGAGGCCTTTCGCGACAGTGCGCGCGATTTACTATCGCGCGGCAACACCATTGGTCGCTTACGTAAACTTCGAGACTCAGACACTGGGTTTGACCGCGCTGCTTGGCAAGAGATCGCGAATGCGGGTTGGCTCGGAGTACTTGTCTCTGAACAAGACGGCGGTTTAGGGCTAGGCTTGCGTGAGATGGCAGCGATTGCAGAAGAGATTGGTCAACGACTCTTGCCTGAACCCTTGATTGCGTCTGGTGTTCAGTTTGCAGCATTGGTCTCGGGTATGCCCCAAAGTGCGTTGCGCTCGGTTCTGCTCGAGCAATTAGTGGGCGGTGCCTTGGTGGCGGGGGTGGCTTGGCAAGAGACCCTGGGGCAATTGCAGGCGCAGCAGGCTCTGACAACGACGGCGTTGGCTCAAGGTGATACCTTGCGCTTAAGCGGGGTCAAAAAGTTTGTGACGCCGGCAACAGGTGCTGACGGCTGGGTGGTGTTGGCAACGCTCGCGGATCAACCGGTGCTGGTCTGGGTGCCAGCAGGAGCTAGCGGGGTCACGCATGCTGATCAGCGTGCCGTAGATGGTTCGATGCTGTGCACGTTGTCGTTGCACAACGTTGAGGTGCCGCATGCCCATTTATTGATGACCGGAACCGAGGTATTCAATCTGGTTGATCATGCCAACGACGCTGCGCGCGTCATACAAGCTGCAGAAATGCTTGGTGTAATGCGCCGTTCTCTGGCTGTTACCCTCGAATACTTGGGCACACGCAAACAATTCGGAAAACTCATCGGAAGCTTTCAGGCACTGAAACATCGCATCGTTGACGGCTATATTCAGGTTGAGTTGTCGTCGGCTTGTTTAGCCGATGTGCTCAGACAACTCGAAGAAGGCGGCGCGATAAGTGCCCTGGCCAGTCGGGCCAAGGCGCGCTGCTCCTACGCAGCCTTGCTCATGACGCGCATGGCGATACAGATGCACGGCGCGATGGGCTATACCGACGAATGTGATGTTGGTTTGTACTTTAAGCGAGCGTTAGCCCTGACAGCTTGGCTAGGCAATGTGGACGCCCACCGGCAGCGGTATTTTGCGCAACGCTCTGTGGCACCTCTTGAGACGACTGCAGCACCAACGAAAACAATCAGCGAGTTTGCAAAAGACGCCGATTGGGAGAACATGCCCGAGCCAGAGTTTCGGCAAATGCTGCAGAGTTTTTACGCAAAACACTATCCTGAAAATCTTCGTCATGTGCCGCATCGTTTGCGTTTAAACGAAATCAAAGATTGGACAAAAACCCTCTCGACTCAAGGGTGGATCGCTCCGTCATGGCCGAAGAAATTTGGTGGGATGGGTTTGCCCCCTGGCAAAATGATTGCCTATGTTGAAGAGCAAGAGCAGTATGGCGTCGCGCGCGCGCCCGACATGGGCGTAGTGATGATTGGGCCACTGTTGATTCAACGTGGTAGTCCAGAACAACAGCAAAAGTTTTTACCTAAAATTATCGCTAACGAACACATCTGGTGCCAGGGCTACTCTGAGCCTGGCGCGGGATCCGACTTAGCGGCGTTGCGCACAGAAGCTGTGTTGGATGGTGATGTGTTTGTCGTGAATGGTCAAAAAATTTGGACCACACTGGCTCAAGATGCTACACACATGTTTGCACTGGTTCGCACCGACAAAGACGCCAAAAAACAGTCTGGGATCAGTTTCTTACTGATCGATTTAAGCATCCCCGGCATCACGATTCGTCCGATTCAAAATATCAGTGGGCAAAAAGAGTTTTGCGAAGTCTTTTTTGACAACGTACGCGTGCCCGCCGAAAATCTGGTTGGGCAAATGAACGAAGGTTGGACAATTGCCAAGGCTCTTTTGGGCTTTGAAAGAATCTTTTTGGGTAGCCCAAAACAGTCGCGTTACGCCTTAAGCCAACTGACCAGCTTGGCCGAGAGCTTGGATCTATTTGCTAACCCCGTGTTTGCAGCACGTTACAGCGAGCTGATGCTCGATGTGGCTGACCAAGTATCGGCATACACGCACTACGCTGAAATGGTCAAGCGTGGCGAAACCTTGCCACCTAGCGTGTCGTTGTTGAAAATTTGGGGCACCGACACGTATCAACGAATTTGCACGTTGTTAGTCGAATCGGCGCAAGAGCACGGTGCTACTGGCGAAACTACAGATTTTGGCGCTGAAGGGCTTGATGCCCCCGCGATTTTGTTTCATTCGATTCCTTCAACCATTTATGGTGGAAGCACTGAAATTCAAAAAGAAATCATTGCCAAGCACGTGCTCAAGTTACCCGATTGAAGGGTCAATATTTTCAGGGCCCGCTGTTTTTAGAATCTTCTTGTAAAGGTAAGAGAGTTGGAAACCATTGAATATGTCGTCAACCAGGGTGTTGGCACCCTGACCCTGAATCGCCCTAAGCGTAAAAACGCGATCGATGCCGTCATGCGCAAAGAGTTAGGGGATTTGATCGCAACCATGCCGCAACAGCGCGATTTGCGAGCCTTGGTCATTACGGGGGCAGGCGCGACTTTCTGCGCTGGGGGCGACATCAGTGCGATGGGTGAGGCGACCTTGAGCGCACAAGACGGGCGTGAGCGCATGCGGTTTGATTACCTCTCGTGGATTGAAACCTTGTTGAGGCTTGAGGTGCCCGTCATTGCGGCGGTTGAGGGCGCGGCTTACGGCGCCGGTTTTAGCTTGGCTTTAACTGCTGATATTGTGCTGGCAGCACCTGATAGTCGTTTTTGTTTATCTTTTATGCGGTTAGGCCTAGTGCCAGACTGCGCTGTTTTGTATACGTTGCCGCGTATTGTTGGCGTTCAGCGCGCTAAAGAGCTCGCGTTTTCTGCGCGTGAACTGAACGCGCAACAAGCGCACGATCTA
Organism: uncultured Alcaligenaceae bacterium; assembly: GCA_937952975.1. Lineage (GTDB taxonomy): Bacteria > Pseudomonadota > Gammaproteobacteria > Burkholderiales > Burkholderiaceae_B > Zwartia. The sequence continues at coordinate 3,588 of CALFXX010000129.1, read as the reverse complement.
GGCATTGTGCTCGAGGTGACGCCTCAAGGGCGCACGCTCGAACGGGCACAGCAAATGGCAACGTGTCTGGCGCAGGCGGCGCCTGCTGCGCTTGCCATGACAAAGCGTGCGTTCAATGTCTCGTTAAACAGCAGTTTAGATGCGATGATGGACATTGAGTCTTCGTCTCAAGCTGTTGCACGTACGACGCAATGGCATACCGATGCCGTACAACGATTTTTAACCAAACAGCCTGCCGCCTTTCAATGGCCTAAGGCATTGGATTAAGCATGTTCGAGACGTCGCGACAACTTGGCCGGATCCCGGTTGTCGCGGTGCGAGGTGACAGTGCTGTTGAACAGACTGCCTGGCTTAAGAGGCTGTTGACGCATCCCCGCATGCGAGGCTCAGTGGTGTTGAGCCCTGCAGTGCAACGCGATATCGAGCTTGGGTACAGCAGAGTCGAGCCCTTTGTGTTGGCTCGCCCGACAAGCGAAGAGGGTTGTTTGTGTTGTGGCTTAAATAGTGGGCTGGGTGATGCGTTGCGCTCGCTTTTTTTGCGCGTGCTCAGTAAGCGTGCTGCTTCGGTCGACCGGGTGGTGATTGATGCGATGGGCTTGGATGTTGAGCAAATTGCCTTTACCTTAAAGCATGCGCCTTTTTTGGGGCAACGCTTTCTTTATCAGGTGACTCTTACAGTCAAGGGGGCGCGTGCGGTGCTTGACCATCCTGCGTGTGCTAAGCACGATCAGCTTGTAGATTTCGATGAAACGAGCATTTTGAAACCGGTTTAGTGGGTTTGTGTTGCTCAGTTGTGGGTAATTTGGGGCATAGACTTGAAGCGCTTGACTAAGTTACGGTACACTCAAGTTGTCGACCTAGGTGTGCTTAGTGTGTGCTTAGTCTCTAGGTGACAGTTTTCAGCTTAGCTCGAATCGCCAAGATCATAGACCTTAATGAGCGCGATTCAGGGTATGCAGCCAAACACGCTCGGCGTGTGGCAGTGGTTTCGATCACATCGTTTCATTTTCAAAGATTTGTCTATTTGTCGCCTTGCGCGTTGTTGCGTGTGTCGTACTAGATGATCCTCATGGTCTTGATTGACACATGGGCGCCCATACTAAAGATTTAAAAGTGTTAATCAGAGGGGCGCGAGGTTTTTGGCTGCTGAGTCAAATCCCTAGCCATCACAGATGAGTCTTTGAATTACTCAATCTAGTCGTACAGGAAAGAAATGAATTTAATACGCAGGGTACAAAATAAAACTGGTCGAGCGCAAGAAGCGATCGACCAGTTGTATTTGGTTGCGGGGGCAGGATTTGAACCTACGACCTTCGGGTTATGAGCCCGACGAGCTGCCAGACTGCTCCACCCCGCGTCTGAAGAAAAGAAGTATAGCGTAGATCACGCTTTAGGACAAGTCAGCGTAAAAATGCGCGATAAGGACAATGAATCATTATGAATGAAACGCACGAAAAGCATGTTGAGACAGACGCAATGGCAAACGAAGCCGAAGGCGCTATCGTGCATGACACAGACCAAAGCGCTCTGGCGCAAGAGGCGCAACAGCAAGAAAAGAAACTGATGCAGGCGGGTGTTGTTCTCGAAGCCGCGTTGCTCTGCGCTTCAGCCCCGATGCCGTTACATGAATTGCGCAAGTTGTTTGAAGCTGATGGTAACGAAATCACGAACGAGCAAATTCTGGTTGCGCTTGAACAGCTGCAGCAGGCATGGCTCGATCGCGGCATGGAACTCGCCGAACTCGCCAGTGGTTGGCGTTTTCAGAGTCGTGCCTCGATGCAGCGCTATCTTGAGCGTCTGAGCCCAGAGCGTGCGCCGAAATATTCGCGCGCTGTCATGGAGACGCTTGCCATCATCTCGTGGCGTCAACCTGTGACACGGGGCGATATTGAAGATATTCGTGGCGTGACCGTGTCTTCACAAATTATTAAGACGCTCGAAGACCGGGGTTGGGTAGAAGTCATTGGTCATCGTGACGGTCCTGGTCGGCCTGGTTTGTTGGGCACAACCAAACAGTTTTTAGATGATCTGGGCCTGCGAGCGCTCGACGAGTTGCCCGCCCTGGGGGCAACTGAGATCACCGAAGCGCTGCAGTCCCTTGTCCTTGAAGGACAGAGCTTAGGTGCAGAGGTCAAGTCTGGAGATTTGCTTGACCAAGCAAATCAAGAACAAGCGACTGGTGAAGAACACGCTGCAAGTGAAGAACACGCTGCAAGTGAAGAACACGCTGCAAGTGAAGAACACGCTGAATCCGCTATTGCTGAAGAAGTGCACCCTGTTAGCGACGCTACATCAAGCAGCGAAGCGCCAGAAATTAAAGATGAACCACCGGCACATGACGGCTTTGACGAGGCTGATTTAGAGGCTCAGTCCGAGCCTGTGTCGATGTCGAGTCCTGAATTGAACACGTCGGGCGACCAGCCCGCGCAAACCTCTACTTTCCCCTCGGAGTCCAAGTGACGAACACCAATCCTGAACAACCCGTGCACGCGCCAATCGAGGCCACTGCCAACGCCGCGGCGGAGCAGTCCACGCAGCCTGACGCAGCCGCGCAAGCTGGGCAGGGAGACGCGAGCGGTAAGCCTCGTGGCCGTAAGCTGCGCACACCGTTTCGCCGTCGACGCAGTGAAGGCACCGCTGGCGATGGTGACTCAGAAGCCGGTGCACCTGAGCGCAAGCCACGCAGCAAAGCTTTCGAGCCTAACGTGGTTGCCGAAGAGCCGATTGATCCGCGCGATGTGATTGAAATCGGTGACCCCGTCGAGTTCGAAAAAGAAGCTGATCAAGCGCTTTCTTATTTGAGTGGCACCGAGCGTATCGAACAGCGTTTGAATAAATACCTGAACAGTGACCTCTTGATGCCTAAATTGCACAAGGTGCTCGCTGATGCAGGTGTCGGCTCTCGTCGTGAAATGGAAGAGCTCATCATCGCCGGCCGCGTTTCAGTCAATGGTGAGCCCGCGCACATTGGTCAACGTGTCGGCGCGAACGATTTAGTGCGTGTAAACGGTAAGCCTGTCACGCGTAGCAATACACGCAAACCGCCTCGTGTCATTTTGTATCACAAGCCAGCCGGTGAAATTGTGAGCCACGATGATCCCGGTGGACGCGCCAATGTTTTTTCACGTCTGCCCAAAATGAAAGTGGGCAAGTGGCTGTCGATTGGGCGCCTTGATCTCAATACCGAGGGCTTGTTGATTTTGACCACCTCGGGCGATTTAAGCAATCGCCTCTTGCATCCGCGCTATGGTAACGAGCGTGAGTACGCGGTTCGTGTGTTGGGCGAGCTCGGTCCCGAACAGCGCCAAACCCTGCTGGATGGCGTGACCCTTGAGGACGGCCCCGCAAGCTTTGGCATGGTTGAGTTTATCGGTGGTGAGGGCAGTAACCGTTGGTACCGCGTGACGCTGAATGAAGGCCGTAATCGCGAGGTGCGCCGGATGTTTGAGTCGATCGGTTTGACTGTGAGCCGCCTGATTCGTACGCGCTTTGGCGACATCGTTTTGCCCACCACGCTGCGGCGCGGACGTTGGGAAGAGCTCGACCCTAAGATTGTGTCGGCTTTAATGATACAGGTTGGCTTGTTGC